>DASUSP010000019.1:0-2370 GCA_036375035.1 Candidatus Limnocylindria bacterium | reverse complement strand
CCGCGATGCGCGTCCTCGGGGCGAGAGCGGAGGTCCTGGGAGAGGCGACTTCAGCCGACGCGAGGCCCGGGGAGACGTCCCGCACCGTCGGCTACGCGGCGGTGGCCTTCCGGGGCTGACCGGCGAACGGCTGACAGTCCTACGACGTTCGGCCGATGGCTGAGCGCGACGGCCGGCCGTAGGCACGGTCGGAGATGGGCCGGACACTGCCGGGTGATGAACCACAAGCACACCGGGGCCGCCGGTCGTGCCACTTCCCGCTCGATCCCGCGCCACCTGACCCCTCTCACCTTCCTCGTCGTCGCGAACGCCGTTTCGCTGACCGGCAACGTGATCGCCACCGTGGCGGTCCCCTGGCTGGTGCTGACCACGACCGGCAGCGCCGCCCTCACCGGCCTCGCCGTCTTCGCCGGCGCCGGCGCGGCGGCCATCGGTGGCCTGCTGGCCGGCCGGATCGTGGACGCCATCGGTCCCGTGCGAACCAGCGCAGTCGCCGACCTGCTCAGCGGCCTGGCGGTGGCGCCACTGCCGATCCTCCTGGCGTTCGACGCACTGGAGATCTGGCACGTGGTGCTGTTGGCCATCGCCGGCACGCTTGCCGACTCGGCAGGCTCTACCGCGCGGCAGAGCCTGGTGCCGGCCGCGGCGGACGACTGCGGCTACGCGAGGGAGAGGGCGAACGCCATGTTCACCTCGGCCGAGCACATCGGGTACCTGCTGGGCGCCCCGATCGGCGGCGTGCTGATCGCCGCCATCGGCGTCGGAGGGGCGATGTGGGTCACCGTCGGAGCCTTTCTCGTGGCAGCGGTTCTGGTCGGCATCTTCGTTCGGGTGCCGGCGCCGCGCGCAGCGGTCGCCGGGGCGCCGCGTGCCGGCCTGGCCGATGCCATCCGGTTCATCTGGGCCGATCCGGCCCTGCGGGCCCTGGTGGTCTTCCCCACCGTGGCGACCCTGCTGATCGGCCCGCTGGTGCCGATCGTCCTGCCGGTCATGGCGCGTGAGGCTTTCGGCGATGCCCTGGCGCTCGGCCTCATGGTCGCCAGCTACGGCGCGGGAGGGTTGCTGGGCGCGGCGGCGTTCGGGTTCATTGGTCGCCGCCTGCGGCGTCGGTTCATCTTCGCCGGCGTGTTCTCGATCTGGCCCGCGATCTACGTGACGCTGGCGACGCTCCCGCCGTTGGCGGTGGCCATCCCCGCGCTGCTGTCCATGGGCGTCCTCTCGGGATCCCTGGTGCCGATGATGGCCACCATCCGCCAGGAGCGGTCGCCTGCCCACCTGCTGGCGTGGGTGGTCGGCCTCAGCACGGCCAGCGTCCCCGTCGTGGGTCCGATCGCGGTCCTGGTGGTCGGCGTGCTCCTCGAAGCGCTGGGCGTGAGTACGACGCTGCTGCTGATGACCGCCGGGACCGCGATGATCGGGATCGCCGCGTTGAGCAGCGCGGGCGTCCGCTACTTCGATGCAGCCGGGTCAGCCGATGTGCCAGCCCCGGTCGGCACGGTCTCCGCGGCCACGGGCTGAGGCGGCCAGGGAAGGAGCGTCACTCCCCGACGTTGCCGAAGCTCGCGCGACCAGCAGGCCGACAGGTCTGGATCGTCACGCCGGACGGCACGGAGCGCGACTCGAGCAGCTCCATGTTGTGAGTCTGCCCATGCTCCGGACGTTGACGCCGTGCGAGACCGGGTCGCCCTCGTCGTGGTGCGGCGAGTACGAGGTTCTCCTCCTCGAGACCGCATCGATCGCACATGAGGTTGACTGACATGACAGTACTCACGGCAGAACGTGCGGTCTGTCAAGGAGCGTTGCGTCCCCTCCACGATCAGGGACGCGAAGCGGCGAGCCGCCTGCAGCGGTTGCCCGTGACCTGAGTCGATTCCGCAGCTAGCTATCGCGCACCGTGGCGCGATAGGCGGCGGGCGACAGGCCAACGAAACGGACGAACCAGCGGGTGAGGTGGCTCTGGTCCACAAACCCGACCCGCAGGGCGACCTCGGCGATCGCCGTCTCGGTGCCGCCCAGCAGCTCGGCGGCGCGTCGCACCCGCACCTCGCGCAGGTACGTGCCCACCGGGCGCCCATAGGCGGCGCGGAAGGCGCGCGCCAGGTAGGCGGGGTGGCGGTCGAGCTCATCGGCCAACCCGGAGAGCGTCACCGACTCCGCGTACCGATCGTCGAGGATGGACGCGGCACGGCGCAGCCATGGCGGCCGCTGGCGGCTCGGCGCCGCCTGCCGTGCGGCGATGGCCGCGATCTCGAGCGCCATGCCCTCCACGGCGAGCGGCGTCACCGCATCCGGCCGGCGCAGCTCTTCGAGAAGGCGGTCGGCAATCGGCAGCACGTCCGGTCGGAAGGTCGCCCGGCGCGATCGCGGCTG
>DASUSP010000018.1:0-3947 GCA_036375035.1 Candidatus Limnocylindria bacterium | reverse complement strand
AGCCCCATGGCGATGGTCAGGATGCCGGCCGCCAGCGCCGTAGCCACCGCGGTCGGGATGAAGGGCGGCCCGACGCCCTCGAGTGGACCCGATGACAGGATGTTCGGGTTCACGAAGATGATGTACGCCATCACCATGAAGGTGGTTAGGCCGGCACGCACCTCGGTGCCGATTGTCGTCCCCCGTTCGCGCAGTCGGAAGAAGCCTTCCACGGTCGCAGAACCCTCCATCCTCCGGACCCGTCCCCGCGCCAGTCTCCTTCGGGGGACGCGGTACGCCCGGGATCGTACTCCGGCTCGGCAAGGCCGGAGGGGTTGTTTGCGCGCGGCACCGGTCGTCCCCGCGGGCGATGAACCGTCCGGAACGCGCCGAGAGGCGATCCCAGGCTAGGCTTGTTCGCTACAACGCCCGCTGGGGAGCGTGAGTCCCGCCGCTGAGCGCGCCTCATGCGGCCCGCTGGGCGCCCTACCGCCCAAACCGGTCCTGGCGGGTGGTGGTCGCGGCGGCCTTCGGGCGATCTATCGCCCAGCTCGTCTCAGCGGCGCAGGAACAGGTTCAGCAGGACGGTGAGGACCACCGAAACGATGATCATGGTCACGATGGGGATGTAGATTCCGCCGCGCTCGCCCTCGATGGCGATGTCGCCGGGCAGCCGGCCGAAGGGCAGCCGCACGCCCAGCGCCGCAAGCCCGCCCACGACCACCAGCACCAGCCCGATGACCAGCAGGATGCGGCCGAGCTCCGGGGACATCGGTCCGTCAGTCGAACAGGCCCGGCTGCTGTGCCCCGGCCTGGACCGATGCGTTCGCCGGCGGGGTCAACCCCAGGTGCTTCCAGCCGCTCTCCGTGAGCTGGCGGCCGCGCGAGGTGCGGGCCAGCAGGCCGATCTGCATCAGGTACGGCTCCACCACGTCCTCGATGGTCTCCACCGGCTCGCTGACCGTGGCGGCCATGGTTGCCAGGCCCACCGGGCCGCCGGCGTGGTGCTCAGCCATGGCGCGCAGCAGCTGGCGGTCCATGGCGTCCAGGCCGCGGTGGTCGATCTCCAGCAGGTCCAGCGCCGCGTCGGCGAGCTCCGGCGTGACCGCGCCGTCGCCGTCGCCGCGCACCTGGGCAAAGTCGCGCACCCGCTTCAGCAGCCGGTTGGCGATGCGCGGCGTGCCGCGCGAGCGTCGCGCCACGGTGGCAGCGGCCTCCGGCGCCAGCTCGATCTCCAGGATGCTGGCGCTGCGGCGCAGGATCTGCTCCAGGTCGTCGGTGGTGTAGTAGTCGAGGCGGTAGGTGGCGCCGAATCTGTCGCGCAGCGGGCCGGTGATGCTCCCCACCCGCGTGGTCGCCCCGATCACCGTCACGTGCTCGATCTGCAGCCGCACCGTCCGCGCGCCTGGCCCCTTGCCGAGCACCACGTCCAGGGCGAAGTCCTCCATGGCCGGGTACAGGATCTCCTCCACCGCGTGGCTGAGCCGATGGATCTCGTCGATGAACAACACGTCGCCCTTCTGCAGGCTGGTGAGGACCGCGGCCAGGTCCCCGGCTCGCTCTATGGCCGGGCCGGACGTGGTGCGGATCTGCGCCCCCAGCTCGGCGGCCACGATGTTGGCCAGCGTCGTCTTCCCCAGGCCCGGCGGCCCGTACAGCAGGATGTGGTCGACCTGCTCGGAACGCTGGCGGGCCGCGTCGATCAGGATGGCCAGGTTCTCCTTGACTCGCTCCTGCCCGGCGAACTCGTCCAGCCGACGGGGGCGGACGGTCGACTCGAGGGCCAGCTCCTCCTCGGCGGCCTGGGCGCTGGTGATGCGCTCGATGGTCACCGCGCCGCCATGCCTGCGCCGACCGATTCGAACATGTGACCGATTCTACCCGCGGCGTCGCGGTCCGGGGCCGATTCGCTCGGCGACCCCTTCCGTCGGCGAGGGGCGCATGCCGGTTTCGGCCGATGTTGACCAGCCAGTGGCTGCATCGATGAAGATGTCCCGATCCGGGGCCCGAACCCGGTCGTTTCTCCTGCGAAACTGACCACTGGCTGGTGAATTCGAACAGAAACGCCGGCTTCTTGATCGATATCACCAACTGCTGGACAGATTCCCACGTCCTGCGCGGATGCCGCCCGCGCCGCTAGGGGTCGCCGAGCCGCCGCAGGTCGGCAGGCGTGTCGACGTCAATCGGTGGGCCGGGCAGCGGGACGGTGGTGACCTCGTCGGTGCCGCGAAGGACGTCGCGCAGGCCGCTGTCGCCGGACAGGGTCGCCACCACCTCGAAGTGGCTCCGCTCCACGAGCGCGGGCGGCATGCGCAGGTCGCCGTGCAGGCTCGCGACGAGCGGGTGCGTCCCGCGGGCGGCCAGGATGGCGCGGAGGTGGTCCATCGGGACGTGCGGCTGGTCGCCGAGCAGGATCAGCGCGGCGTCGACGTCAGCGGGCAGCGCCGCGAAGCCCAGCCGCAGGGAGTGGCTCATCCCCCGCTCCGGATGCGGGTTGCGCAGCCAGACGAGGTCTTCGGCGCTTGCCATGGAGGCGGGCAGGGTCAGCCAGACGGGCACGACCGCCACCACCGGGCGCAGCTCGGCCGCGCGCGCCCGCTCCAGGACGTGCTCCAGCAGCGTCCGTCCCTCACGCTCGGCGAGCTGCTTGGGCGACCCGAAGCGGCGGGACTCTCCCGCCGCCAGGACCAGCGCCGCGACACGGTCTTGCCTCTCCATCGGTCCATATACTGCCGTCACCATGCGCGAGACGGACGCCTACGACGCGCTGCCCAAGGTCGAGCTGCACTGCCACGTGGAGGGGACCATCCGTCCGGCGACGGTGGTCGAGCTGGCGCGCAAGAACGGTCGGCAGCTGCCAACCGACGATCCGACTGAGCTGTACCGATACACCTCGCTCAATTCGTTCCTGGAGATCTTCTGGCTGGTGCAGGAGCTGCTGGCCGACCCGGACGACTGGGCGCGGGCCGCCTACGAGTCGATCGTCGACGCCGCGCCGCACGGGCTGCGGTACCGGGAAATGTTCTTCACCCCGGCGCGTCACCTGGCCGCTGGTCAGCGTCTGTCCGAGATCGTGGCGGGGCTGACCCGGGGCATCGAGCGCGCTGAGGCCGACACCGGGGTGCGTTGCAGGCTGATCTGCGACATCGATCGCTCCTTCGGTCCCGGCCCGGCGAACGAGCTGGTGGAGGCGGCCGTGGAGATGCGGCGCTCCGGCGCTGGCGAGCGCGTCATCGGGATCGGGATGGACTCCACCGAGCGCGGCGTCGACCCGCGCTCCTTCGCCGACGCCTACGCCATGGCGCGGCGGGCCGGCTTCCACGTCACCGGGCACGCCGGCGAGGACACGGGGCCGGAGAACATCGCGGTCGCGCTGGAGGCGCTGGGGCTGGAGCGCATCGATCACGGGCTGGCGATCATGGACGATCCCGAGCTGGTGGCCCGAGTGACGGAGGCGCGCATCCCGCTGGACGTCTGCCCCAACTCCAACGTGCTCATCGCCAACAGGTACGAGCGGCTGGAGGATCACCCGTTCCGGCGGATGCGGCAGGCGGGGCTGCTGGCCACGCTGAACACCGACGACCCGGCCATGACCGACCTGGACCTGGGGCGAGAGTACCGCTCGGTGGCCGCGGCGCTGGACATGGGCTGGGACGAGATGACCGCGGTGGCCCTCGACGGGGTGGAGTCCAGCTGGCTGGATCCCGGGGAAAAGGCCGAGCTGCGCGCCGATTTCGAGCGCGAGATCGCCGCGATCGGTCCGCCCACGGCGTGACCTCCCGGGACCTTCCAGAGCACGTCGACCTGCTGATCAGCGGCGGCAGCCTGGTCGACGGCAGCGGCTCCCCCGCCCGGCCGGGAACGGTGGGCGTGCGGGATGGGCGCCTCCACATCGGGCCGGTCGACTGGCGGCCGCGGGCCGCCCGCACGATCGACGCCAGCGGCATGGTGGTGACTCCCGGCTTCAT
>DASUSP010000017.1:0-28616 GCA_036375035.1 Candidatus Limnocylindria bacterium | reverse complement strand
GGGGAGCGGCTTGCGGTGCGCCCCGGACTCGATCACCTGCCGCAGCCAGACCCGCTCGTCGTGGGAGGCGATGTGCTCCACCTCGTAGGCGATCGACCCGCAGTAGGTCGCCACCAGGTTGGGCAGCGCCTCGGCCAGCGTTGCGCCGGGGACGTCCACCCGCAGCAGGTCGGCCGGGATGGCAGCCATCACGTCGGGCGTCAGGCCCAGCGGCTCGGGGTCCAGTGCCGGGTCGCCGGGCGGCTCCGACCCCAGCGGGTCAAGGCGAGCCGCCAGGTGACCGAAGGACCGATAGGCGCGCACCAGCGCCACCGCTGCGGCCAGCTCCACCAGGTCCTCGCGGGTGGCCCCCTCCAAGGGCCGCGATTCCGCGGGGGCCGTTTCCGGGGCCGACGATGGCACGGGCACAGGGCCGACCGACGCGCCCAGCGCTCCGAAGACCTCCTCGTAGAAGGCGTCCTCGCCGGCCAGCAGGGCATCCATGCGCCGCAGGAAGCTGCCCGACTCGGCTCCCTGGATGATGCGGTGGTCGTACGTGGAGGTGATGGTCATGACCCGTCGCGGGCCGACGTCGCGGATGCTGCCGGTGGCAACGATCGTCCCCTGGCCGGGCATCAGCCGCGGGACCGATGCGGTGGTGCCGAGCGTGCCGGGGTTGGTGAGCGTGACGGTGGCCCCCACGAAGTCGTCTGGCGACAGCTTGTTACCGCGCGCCCGCTCCACCAGCTCCTCATAGCGCGCGTGGAACTCGGCGAAGTCCAGGCCGTCGGCGCCACGGATCACCGGCACTACCAGGAAGCGGCCGCCGTCCCTGCGCTCGACGTCCACGGCCAGGCCCAGGTTGACGGCGTCCGGATCGACGCGGTATGGGGCGCCATCGGCCTCGGCGAGGTAATGGGTCATCGACGGATGGTCGGTCGCGGCCCTGACGATGGCCCAGCCGACCAGGTGCGTGAAGCTGATCTTGCGCGGCGCGACCCGGGCGTTCAGCTCGCGACGCCTTGCCTCCAGGACCGACACCTCCACGTCGCGGAAGCTGGTTGCCGTCGGCACCGCCAGCGAGGCGGTCATGTTCTGCACCAGGCGGGCGGCGGGGCCCTTGATCGGGCTTGCGCCCGGCGGCAGCGCCCGCTGCGCCGCAGGAGCCGGCTGCGCCGCAGGAGCCGGCTGCGCCGCTGAAGCGGGCTGCTCCGCTGAAGCGGGCGGCTCGCGCGCCGGTATTTCGGCGGCGTCCCCGGCCGCCGGCGCCGTCCCCGCCCCGTTGCCCTCGCTCGGCGGCGCGGTCGGCGGAGCCGGCTCGAACCCGGCGGCTCCGCTCTCGAACATGACCCGCCACTCGCGATCGACCGACGCCGGGTCACGCCGGTACTGCTCGTAGAGCTCGGCGACGTAGCCGGCGTTCACGCTATCCAGGGCGCGCTCGATGCGCGACGGTTCCTTCGACTGGTCGGGTGGCATCGCGCTAAGGATACGGGTCGCAGGCGGCGGCGGCGAACCCGGCGCCGGGCCGTCGCGGCGATGCTCAGCCGGCCAGGGCCAGGCGCACCACCGGGCGGCCGGGGACGCGCTCGGCGACGACCTGGAAACCGCCTGAGACGAACAGGTCGAGCGTACCGGTGAACGCCGTGCTGCTGGGCACCCGCGCGCCGCGCGTGTCGAGCGGGTACGCCTCCAGCACCGACGCCCCCGAGCTGCGTGCGTGCGCCACGGCCCGCTGCAGGAGCGCGCGGCCGACGCCGGTGCCGCGGTACGCGCGAGGGATGAAGAAGCAGACGATCGACCACACCGATTCGTCGGCGGCCTGGTCCGGGTTCAGCCGGGTGATGGGCGAGCGCAGGATGCGCCCGAACTCCGGGCGAGGTCCCAGGCTGATCCAGCCCACCGGCTCGCCGTCTCGATAGCCGATCAGCCCCGGCCGGCGGCGATCGTCGGTGAGGCGCCGCAGAAGGGAGCGGTTGCCGGCGCCTCGGTTCCGGCAGCCGGCGCTGAACTCGCGACCGGTGACGCGCTGGAACGTGCACCAGCAGTTGGAGTACGCCCCGCTGGGCCCGAACAGCCGCTCCAGGTCGGGCCAACGCTCGGCGGTGAGCGGATGGGCGACCAGGCCGGCGGCGCTCACGCGCTGGCTGCCGCGCGGCGGCGCGCACGGTAGGCCCGCGCCTTCATGCGGCTGCCGCAGACCGCCATCGTGCACCAGGTGCCCGAGTGGTTGCGCGAGTGGTCGTGGAATACCCAGCGACACGCCTCGTTGCGGCAGGCCTTGACCCGAGACCAGCTGCCGTCGGCCATCGCGGCGGCCAGTGCGCCCAGCATCCGTCCCGCGAAGCCATCGATCCCGGGAGCCGCGGGGACGAGCTGCCAGGTCCCGTCACCGGCGCCCGACTGGACGTGCACCGCGAGCGGGACCGATGCAGCCGCGCGGTTCATGGCCTCCACGGCGGCCTCGTCGACCCGCTCCTCGTTGTTGCCCAGCGCCAGCGCGCGGATGCCATCACGGATCGCGAGGAAGCGGGCATGCCCTTCAATGCCCACCGGATCGCCGGGCGCGATGAGGCCCCGCTCCAGCAGCCACGCGCTCAGCAGCTCGGGGCTGCCGAGCTCGTCCTGGTCGCGCTCGACATCGTGCGTGTTTGCGAACTCCCGGAGGAGATCGAGCTCTGCCTGGTCCATCTCTCCCAGATCATAGCATCACCAGTCACTGCACATTGACAGGTGACGCCTGTGCAGCTACAGTGGGCGGCGTTACCACCGACAATGTATGACTGGTGACGCACAAGATCCGGGGTACGAGACGATGGTCGGAATGCTGGACTACCACCTTCACTACGCGCTGATGGCGGCCGAGGATCGCGTTCGCGACGCGGCTCGGGCGCGGAGCGCCGGGCGACCGCTGCGTCCGCATCGAGCCATTCGCATCCGGCGCGATCGCCGAGCCGAGGAGCGGAAGTGAGCCGCATCCTGGACGCCGGCTGCGTGGGGCACGAGAGAACCCTCGTCCTCCGGCACGAGGACGAGGGCCTTGTGAAGTATGAGCTGGTCCGGCTGTTTCGGCCAGCCGGCGTATCTGGCGCCGCGCGGCTCAGCCGCCGGAAGGCGGCTCCTCCGAGATCGGCGACTCGTCGCGGGCGGTGAAGGCGCGGACCAGGATCAGCAGGCCGAGCCCGATGATCGCGGCAGGCAGCACCCATTCGGGCAGGCCCCAGGCATTGCCGCTGAGGCCGATGACTCCCTCGAAGAAGATGAAGCCCACGGCGAAGATGCCGAGTGCCACCACGATCTGCCAGAACCCGCCACGGGTCACCTTCGCGTCCCCGAATCGGGCGCCGTGCAGGACCATTCCCAGGCCGCTGCCCCCCGGCGCCACCAGCGGCCAGGCGTAGGCCCAGCTCTCGTAGTGGTCGGCCCACTCCTGGTAGAAGAGGATCAGCCCCACCATGCCGACGATGCCGCCGGCCACGGCGAGCCCCACCCCTCCGGGCTGCATCAGCCCCAGCGCCAGCAGGATCACTCCCGCGCCGATGATGTAGAGCGGCCACAGCTCGGCACCCCAGTCGAGGTCCACGACCCGGCCGATCAGGTAGATGATCCCAACCGCGACCAGGATGGCCCCCAGCAGCGCGGCGCCGGGGATCCCGCCCCGCCGCTCGCCGGTTGGCTGCGAGACGGGCGTGGGTGTCTGCTCGGTCATGGACCGATGCTACTCCCCGGGGGAAGCCTCCCCGGAAGTGCCATCGGTCATGCCCGCCTGCGCCGGGCGGAAGATGAGCTGCTCCTCGCCGTTCTCGGCGATGACGTCCATCACCGCGTCGGACAGCGGCTCGGCGATCTCCGGCGCCACGAACAGGCGCACGCCAGCGTGGTCAGTCACCTGGTCGGAGGGCATCGGGTCCGGCGTGAACCCGATCGACAGAGTGGGCTCCCCGGTGGGAGCGGTCTCGCTGTACACCCGGACGCCGGCGCTGTCCGGCAGCTGCGCGTCGTTGCGAAGGTTGCGCAGCAGGTCGGCGGCGCGATCGGTCATCTGCAGCATGAAATAGCCTCCAAGTTCTGGTGTGTGCTCGTACCCGGTCGCGAGGCGTGCAAGATGGCGGCCACCTAGCGCGAGAGCACGCTCCGCAGGGTGTCCAGGTCGACGTTTCGTCCTGAGATCACAGCCCCCACGCGGCGTCCCGCGAGGCCACCGGCTCCCGCCCGCAGCGCCGCAACGGGGAGCGCGCCGCTGCCCTCCGAAACCAGGCGGTGCGTGTCCAGCAGCCAGACCATCGCGTCGGCGATCTGCTCCTCGTCGACCACCACGATCTCGTCCACCAGCTGGCGGCACATGCGCCAGGTGATGCTGTCGCGTTCGTTGTTGCCAGCCACCGCATCGGCCAGGGTGGGTCCGATGGGCATCGGCTTGGTGGACCTCGACTCGAGGTAGGCGTAGAAGGTGGGCGAGGCGGCCGGCTGCACGCCGACCAGCCGCAGGCCGGGCCGAACCGCCTTGGCCCACAGCCCGATGCCGGAGATCAGGCCCCCGCCACCGACCGGCACCACCAGCGCGTCGCACTCGGGCCAGTCGTCAAGCACCTCGGCGGCCACGGTCCCCTGCCCGGCGATCACGCCGGGGTCGTTGTACGGCGAGACGTACACCGCGCGCCCCGCCTCGTGCCGCCGCCGCGCCTCGGCCTCTGCGTCCTCCGCGCCGCGGCCGAAGATCTCGACCGTGCAGCGGTCCGACTCGAATGCGCGGAGGCGCTCCAGCTTCCCGGCCGTGATGGACGCGCCCACCAGGACCGTCAGGCGCAGTCCGTGGCGGGCGGCCGCAGTCGCCACCGCGATCCCGTGGTTGCCGGTCGAGGCGGTCACGAGCGAAGCGCTCGGATCCTCCGCGGCGATGAGGGCCACCCGGTTATGCGCGCCACGCGTCTTGAAGGCGCCGGTTGGCTGCAGGAGCTCCAGCTTGAGGCGGACCTCGGCGGCGGCGCTCTCCTCCGCCAGGCGGGGCGACGCCTCCAGCGGCGTGTGCAGCGCGATGCCGCGCAGCCGCTGCCGGGCCGCAAGGATGTCGGACGGAGTGGGTTGGATCGCCACCGACCGAGTGTACGTGCCGCAGCGATTAGGATGCCCGCCGTGGCCCGTTCCGACTCCGGCTGGACTCTGCCCCTGGCGCTGGGCGCGCTGGCGGTGGTGGTCGCCGCCGCCGGCGTGCAGCCGTGGGGGCCGGCCATGAACGATCCCGACTCCATGTCGTCGGTCCTGTACTTTCAGCGACTCGCAGCCGGGCATCGCCTGGAGGTGACCGTCCTGACCACGCCGAAGCCGCTGCTGACGCTGGTCCAGGGCCTGACCTGGACGCTCACCCACGACTGGCGCGCACTGGTGTGGGAAACGGTCCTGGTGCATGGGATGGGGGTGGCATTGCTCGCCCGCCTGGCAGCGCGGGCGGCGGGTGCCGTCGCCGCGGCGGCCGTGGCGGTCATGCTGATCGCCTCGGCCAGCCAGCTGCAGGAGGTATCGCAGGCGAACTCGCTGGTGTGGTCGTTGGCTGCTTGGGCGGCGGCGGGCGTCGCCGTCACGGCTCCTCGTCCTCGCTACTGGTTGGCCGGCGTGGCGCTGGCGGTGGGTGGCATGGCGCGGCACGAGACCTGGGTGCTGGTCGCCGTGCTCACGGTGCTGACCGCGTGCGTGGCGCTCCTCTCGCTCGCCCGCCGAGCACCCGGGGTGCGCGAAGCGAGCACGTGGCCTTCCGCCCGCGAGCTGGCGCCCCTTCTGGTCGGCTGGATTGCCGTCCCCGTCCAGCTGCTGCACGACCTCCTGCTCAGCGGTGACGCGCTGTACTGGTCGAAGGCCTCGGTGGCGTACACAGCGCTCGTCACGCCGGACCTGGCGCCGGTCCCACCTGTTCGCTTCGCGCTGAACGTACTCGAGCGCTATGCGGCCATGCCGCTCCTCGTGGCGCTCGCGCTCATCGGCGTGGCCTACCTCGTTGTCGAGCGGCGGTGGGCCATCCTGCTCGGCCTCGGCTGGGTCACGATCGGCATCGCGGCCATGCTCGGCCTGCTCTCGTGGAGAGCCGTCTATGTGACCGATCGGTACTTCGAGCAGCCGACCCTGGGCCTGGTCCTGGCCGCGGCGATCGGGCTCGGCGCCCTGGCGCACGCCATGGCAGTGTGGATCGGCGCCGGCCGGGGGATCACAGGGCGCTGGGGCTCGGTCGCGGCAGCGCTGGCGGCCGGGCTCATCGCCCTTGCTCTCGTCCCTCCATGGCCGATGGACGCGGCGCTTCGCGGTCGCCTAACGTCAATGCGGGCCGCCGTCGCCAACCTCGAGTCGGTGATGCCTCGCCTACGGGACGTCGCGGCGCCGCTCCGCGACGGTCCCGCGCCGCCTCCCAGGACGGTGACCGGCGGGTTCACGGAAGTGGACGCTCAGCGCGCCGGCCTGGTCGTTCCGCGGCCGTTCCAGCGGCGGATCGCGATTGACCTCGACCTGCCGCTCACGGTGGTGGCCGACAGCCGCGTGGCGTTCACCGCTGCCCCTGCGGCAACCGTGCTGCAGCCCGGCCAGTGGGTCTTCCACGACGCGTACGTGGATACGCCCCCCGAGCTGTTCACGGTGCTGGAAGTGGACCAAGCCACGCGGCTGGGCGGCGTGGAGATAACGCCCGTCGAATGGCGGGCGGGTGCCTACTGGCTGCTGCAGGTAGCACGTGTCCAGTGAGGCGGCGGCCGCCCCTGCGGGCCGGTTCAGGCAGCTTCGGGCGCCGGGCGCGGGCGGGGACGGGGACCGCTGTTCTCGACGAACGTCCGCAGCTGACGGCTGATGCGCATCAACGAGCCCAGGCGGTCCTCGACGCGGGCACGCTCCACCGGCGTGGCCCAGTGGCGCAGCGTGTAGTCGATCTCGTGCTTGTGCCGCGTCGCGACGGTGAGCAGCTCATCGAACCGGCCGCGAACCTCGGCGGCCGCCTCCAGCATTGCTGCGCGCCGGTGGAGGTCCAGCACGTCGAGGTAGTACGAGGTCGCCAACCGATCGAGGTCGCGCTGCGCGTCGTGGGGCCACGGCTCCGGCGGTCCGCCAAAGCCGTAGCGCCGCCACTCGCGCGCCTGCACCTGTGTCATGCGGGCAACGCTATCGGTCGGGCACCCGGTCGGCCACTGGCCGACCGGGCTATCGGGCGGCGTACCAACGGCGGCGAGCGAGCCCGCTGCCCGGGTCAGTGCCGCCGTGCACCGCGCCGGTGTCGACGCGTGATCAGCGGAGCTCGATCCCCTCGCCGAGCGGCATCCAGAAGCCGGCCCACAACCCCTTGGCGATCAGCACGTGGGGTGTCCCCTGGAAGCGGGCGTAGGCCGCGCCCGGAGCGCCGGAGTCTGCCCCGAGCCGGAACGAGTGCTCCTCGATGATGGCGCCGCCGGCGTTGAACCTCACGCCGGTGTACTCGCCGGCCAGGAACACCACCTGGCGCGGCTCGTCGAAGATGGCGACGGCCGAGGGTTGGTCCATGCCGAGTGCCACGTCCTGCGTCGCGATCACCGTGCCATCCCACGCCACCTGCACGCGGAAGATGCCGGGAGCTCGCTCGCCCAGGAGCGCGTCGACGCCCGTTTGGATCGTGGCCCGCCCATCGGCACCCGGCGCCACGGCCAGCTCGATGTCGGCGGCGCCGGCCAGGTTCCCGTTGGCCTTCAGGCGTGCGGTCGAGACGACGACGGCCGTCTCCTCCGCCGTGGGCAGCGCTACGGTGAGCGCCACGGTGGTTTCGGCAGGGAATGCCGGCGGACCCAGCGGCACCGGGTCGCCGTCGGCGGAGCCTGCCAGCACCTCTCCCGGGCGCTCCGTGACAGCGTGCAACCAGGCACCCGGCTCATCAGGCAGCTGCAGCGGGACGGCCGGCGCCTCGCCGACCACGGGCCCCTCGACGCGTGCCCCGCTGAGCGGCTCGTTCGTGGCGGCCGGCTCCGCGTTGAGGACGCGAAGCGTCACGCCGACGATCAGGAGCGCCCCGAGCAGGACCGCGAAGGGCAGGTGCGGCGTTCGGCCGCTCACGTATGGTTCTGATGATGTCTGGGCGATGCCGGTCATGCATCGGTCCACTGCAAGCCCCATACCGGCCGATTGGGGGAGGCCGGGGGGTCTGGTATCATCGGCGCGCTCGTTGGGGTGTGGCCAAGCGGTAAGGCGCCTGACTCTGGATCAGGAGATCGAAGGTTCGAATCCTTCCGCCCCAGCCAGATACCTCACCGTCGACTACTCACCCACCGCGCGAACGGACAGCTGGCGCAGCGGGTACCAGCCCTCAGCTGGCAGACGGGTCCACCCGTCCTCGCAGCCCCCCTCGTGCTCGTCGCCCTCGCCGCAGCCGCCTTCGTCGCCGCAACCTCCGTCATCTGCCGCGATCGCTGCGTCGTGACTCTCGGGCACGCGGTAGCGAACGCGGAAGAAGAGCCCTTCGTCGGTCGCGCGCACATCAGTTCGTACGATCACGGACCGCCCTTCGGCATGGGTGCCGAGACCGACCGCGTGCGCGGTGATCGCCCCCTCGGGGACCTCTTCGCTGCATTGGCCGCCCGGCTGATCAGGCAGGTGCTGCCAGACGCGGCACCACTGGTCGACGACGATGCGGTCGCCATCCTGGTCCACGACGAGGGCGCCGAACGGCGCTCCCGTCGCATCGGTCCAGACGTTCACGACGTATCGCGGAACCGTGGCCGACGGTCTGGCGTGGGCGATCACCTTGATGTTGGGGTCTGTCCTTCCGTTGCACATTGCGACCGCTGAGAGCTCCACGGCCCGGGCGGGCGCCGTCGGAACGGCCAGGGTTGTCAGCAGTACGGCTCCGACGAAGAAGCCGACGGCGGGGCGTATTGCACGAACCATGATCCTCCCTCCATGGGATTCCCTCGGAAGGCGCGCCGTCGTGCCGAGGATCCGTCCCGCGACGCCATGCCCACAAGTGCCTGCCGGACGCGAGGTGGGTGCCGGAGGTCATGATCGGGTCACGATGAGGGCCGGGACTCGCGTCCCGGCCCTCGCCCGGGGTTCAGTGGTGATCAGTGGAACGGCCCGTGGCCGCCGCCACCGCCGCCACCACCACCACCACCGCCGTGGCCGCCGCCACCGCCGCCGCCACCGGCCTTGTCGGCAACGGTGACCTGGATCGTTGCGGTATGGACGGTTCCATCAGCGTCAGCAACGAGAGAGCCCAGCGCGGCGTCCTGCGAGATGAGCACGACCGTTGGCACACGTACGGTGATCGTGTAGACGCCCGCCTGCGGCTTCTGCCAGTTGTAGCCGTACACGATGCGCCCCGTGGAGTTGATCTCGGCCGAGAAAGGCCCGTCGTACGCCACGTAGCTATCCGCGTCCCTCTCGATTCTCACAGTCACGCCCTGGTTCCAGATGCGAACCTCCGGATAGTTGGCGATCCCGGTACCGTCGTTCGTGCCGTAGGTCGCCATACGGTCCTCGAGCTGCGGCGTCAGGTTGTCAACGCCGAAGCCGGTCATCGTCTGCAGGGCGACGTCAGCGAGGAGGCCCGCTTCGACCCGGATCGGCGTCCCCTGCTTCAGCGGTGCGAACTGGAGGTTGTCCCCCCACTCGAAGCCGGCTGACAGCGTGTCGTCGAGCGCCACGTCGCAGTCCGCCTGCCATGTGTCTTCGCCCTGCAGCCAGTAGCCCGGGTACATCCCGTCGAGCGGATCCTCCGCTCCCGGAAGCGGCAGAACGGTGTTGTCTGTCCCGTCACACGCCGCGCTTCCGACGCCGACGGTCGGGACGAAGATCGCAGGGACCGACAGGTTGTTGGATGCCTCCTCCTCCTCCTCGGTGATTCCGGGGCCGCCCTTTCCGGCTGCCGCAGCACTCGCGATCAGCGCGGTGACGAGCAGAGAGATGACGACGGCGACAAGCCATGATCGTTTCATCGGAACGCCTCCTCCTCGTGACGCCCTCGGTCACCGTTCACGCGCCGCCCTGATGCGTGACCCCGGTGTCTGCCGGGGGTCTCGGAGACAGTGTCAAAGCGCCGGGAGGACGCGTCTTCACCGATACGGATGAATCGGCTCACCCATTCGTAGGATTCGGATGATGCGGGCAGATCTCGGTGGACGTCAGGCAGCCGCAGTGGAGCGCGGCCCGGATGGCCTGCGAGCGATTTCGAGCGCCAAGCTTGGCGTAGAGGTGTGACAGGTGTGACTTGACCGTATTCGGTGAGAGGTAGAGGCGTCTGCCGATCTCGGCGACGGACATGCCCGCAGCCGCCAATCGCAGGATCTCGGTCTCGCGCGGCGTCAACGGCTCGTTCAGGACCCCGCCGTTCAGCGCGGCCGGGGGAAATCCAGGGCTTGTCCCGGGCTGCAGTGCCCGGCTGCGGACGGCGAGTGAGAGCAGGCCAAGGTACGTCATTCCGGCGAGCAGGTAGCCGGCAAGGTGCGTCAGCGTGTCAGGGACGGTGAAGTGCGGCCCGAGAGTGGCAACAGAAGCGGCTCCCGAGCCGATCCCGCCGACAGCGAGCGCGACTGCAGAAGGTCCTGGTCCGAGGCTGAGGGCCGCGCCGATGACGACGAGAAGGGCCAGCAGGAGATGCGTCCCGTGCTCGAGGGTGGGCAGGTGCAGCTCAACGAACACGACGAAGGCACCGACCAGCATCGCGGCGAGAGGGTACCTGACCCAGCTGTGAGGTCGTGCCTCGCCCAGCGAGTCCAGGCGCCTTGCCAGCGCTGCCGCCAGGCTCGAGACCCACCCCTGACGCGCCATTCTTGCAGGCTGCCGCCCTCTCGGGGGCGAGGCAAGAGGCGAATGTCACCAACCCGGTGACCCATGGACCCGGCAAGGCCAGGGTGAGGGGCCACCGTGGCTATCGGTCGGAGTTACCGGTCGGCTCCGGCGAGTGTCGCGGCCCGGCCGGATCACTGGACTGCCCCGAGGACGTGGGCCCCGACGGCCCGTTTCCGCCCGGGCTCGAGCTCGGGCCGTGCGTGACTTGAGAACCCCCGGATCCCGTCGACACGGGCGTCGGCGCCGGTCCGTGGTGGCCGGACGCGGCGGGCGACGGCGTGGCCTGCGACGGAGGCGGGGAATCGCCTTCCCGATTTCCGTGCAGCCAGTGCAGCGCTCGCGCCCCGGCGTCCAGCGCCTCCGTGCGGTCCGAAAGCGGCGTTCCGCTGAGAAGCCGTTCCAGGCGTCGGATCTGGAGGCTCAAGCGGTCCGCCGACGCCTGCATGTCGCCGCTCGGAGGCGCGCCAGAGGCAAGCTGGGTGGCGATCCGCTCAAAGGCCCTGATCGCAGCCTCGGCTCCCCGGGTGTCGCCGGATCCCAGCGCCCCGGTTGCCTCGTCCAGGCGGCGATCGAGGCGGTCGAGCTGGGAACGGAGCCTGGCGGGGCCCTCGGCGGGCAGCAGCAGTTCCTCCATGCCGAGCCGCAGCGGATACATTGGCTCTCCCGGACCGCTGGCAGCCACCCCGCCGATGGCGAGCCCCACCAGCAGGATGCCCGCCACGAGCGCGGGCGCCAGCCGCGGGGTCCGAAGCCTGGAGGTCCCACGCCAGTCGCCGCGCGACGGAGCACGCGCTGCGTTGATGCGGACGAATGCCTCCCGCATGCCCGGCCGGCTCCGCTCCACCCGCTCCGCGACGTCCACCGGTTCGGCCGCGAGCGCTCGGAGCGCACCGACCAGGGGTTCATCTCGCCCGTCCTGCCACGACGAGGCGTCCCGCGGCCGGAGGAGTCTCAGCAGGTTCATGTCTCGGCTCCAGCGAGCGGCGCGATGGTCGCGCCAGTCGCCAGCAGGGAGCGAAGCCGCCCCACGGCGCGATGCTGCAGGACGCGCACGGCGCCCTCGGACCGATGCATCAGGGGCGCTGTCTCCCGCGGGCTCAGGTCGGCGAAGAACCGGTACAAGATCACGTCGTGCTGGTCCTGGGGCAGTCGGTCGATGGCGGCCAGGAGCTCGTCCCGCTGCACGTTGCGCTCAAGGGCCTCGGCCGGAGTCGGGTCCTCGGATGGCGGATCGGCGATGGCGTCCACGTCCAGCGCCGGGTGGCTGGTCCGGTGGTCGTCGATCACCACGTTGCGCGCCAGGCGGAAGACCCACGCGCGAAAAGGCACCGAGCCGCGGACCTCGAACCGTGGCAGCGCCTCGATGACCTTGACGAACGTGCGTTGCATCAACTCCTCCGCGAGGTCAGGGTCCGCCACGTGGTGGTGGAGGAAGCGCAGGATGCGCGGGGCCAGGTCGTCGTAGATGACCGTGAACGCATCGGCATCTCCGCGCCTGGCTCGCTCGACGAGCCGAACATCCGGTGCTCCTTGACTCATGCGCCTACCCCGGGCAAATGCCGAAGGCCGGTCCCGGCCGGGGGAGGGGAGCCGGGGCCGGCTGTGGCAGGCCTACCGCTTGGTTCGTGCCTGCTCCTGCTCCTGCTCCTGGAGCTGGACCTGGATCTGAAGCTGGTTCCGTTCACGCTGGCGCGCCGTCGTGGCCGCCTGCGGATCCGCGGCTGCGTTCTCATCGGTCGCGGGCGGAATGCAGGTGCGATCCTGGTCTCGGATCCGATCGCGATCGGGCACGCCGTCGCCCGTCCCGTCCTGGAGTCGATCACGATCCCGGACCTGGTCGCGATCGCTGTCCAGCAGCTGATCGCAGCACTGATCCACGTCGCGGACCTGGTCGCGGGCCTGGATTCGGTCGTGGTCGCGCAGCTGGTCCCCCCAATCGGTGTATGCGATCGCCGGAGCTGCAACGGCGATCGCCGCCGCTGCCACCGCGAGCGCTGTCACCAGCCGAAGTCGCCTGGTCATCGTCAACCGTCCTCCTGTGAGTCACCACCCGGGATCTGCCCGTGCGGCCCTCTCTCACCGGTTGAAACGAATGAAGCGTGCTGCGGTTACCGGGCGGCATGAGGCAACGGTGCGATCCGTCGCGCGCGTGGCGCAAGGCCCGTTCGGCCCGAAAGCGGCCGCTCCTCCGGTCGGGGTCGCCGGGGCCTCAGCTGTCTGTCAGCCTGCGGCGCGCCAGGAGCTTCCGCGCCTCGTCCGCCCACAGCACCGCGCTGGCGATCCCCGCGCAGACGACCCAATCTGCGATCGACAGCGGCACAGTCCCGAACGCGGCGTTCAGGAAGGGCAGGTGCACCACGGCCACCTGCAGCGCCAGCGAGAGCAGGATCGCCCCCAGCAGCCGGCGGTTGGCGAAGAACCGCGAGAAGGCGCTGTAGCGCTCGGAGCGGGTGTTCAGCGCGTTGAACAGCTGCGCCAGCACCAGGACGGTGAAGCCGGCCGTCCGGGCGTGGTCCAGGTCACTGTCGCCGCCGACCAGGCCTCCCGCCAGGAACAGGTCCAGCGTGAAGAGCGTGGCCACCGCCATGACCAGGCCGATGAAGACCACGTTGGCCTGCATCCGCCCGTCGATGATCCGGTCCTCGGGCCGCCTGGGAGGCACGCGCATCACGTCCCGCGGCGGTGGCTCGAAGCCCAGGGCCAGCGCCGGGGCGGAGTCGGTGAGCAGGTTGATCCACAGGATCTGGGTGGCCAGCAGCGGAGCCACCACCGCTTCGCCGGCCACGTCCAGGCCGATCACCGACGCGCCCACCACGCCCAGGAACATGGTCAGCACCTCGCCGGCGTTGGAGCTGAGCAGGTAGCGCAGGAACTTGCGGATGTTGGCGAAGATGGCCCGCCCCTCGCGGACGGCCGCCACGATCGTCGCGAAGTTGTCGTCGGCAAGGATCATGTTGGCGGCTTCCTTGGAGACATCGGTCCCGGTGATGCCCATCGCCACCCCGATGTCCGCCGCCTTCAGCGCCGGGGCATCGTTCACCCCGTCCCCGGTCATGGCCACGATGGCGTCATGCGCCTGGAGCGCGTCCACCAGGCGCAGCTTGTGCTCCGGCGCCACCCGGGCATAGACCGATGCCTCCCGCACCACCTCGACCAGCCGCTCGTCATCCATGCCGTCGATGGCCGAGCCCTCCACCGCATCGGTCCCGATCCCCAGGTCGGCCGCGATGCGGGCCGCGGTTCGGGCGTGGTCGCCGGTGATCATCACCACACGCACCCCGGCGCCCTGCGCCTCGGCGATCGCCTCCGCCGCCTCGGCCCGCGGAGAGTCGATCATGCCCACCACCCCCGCGAAGACGAGCTCGCGTTCCAGCGACTCGTCGGCGAGCTTCGATTCCTCCGACGGCTCGAGGTTGCGGTACGCGACGGCCAGGGTTCGCAGCGCCTCGTCGGCCAGCCGGTCGACGTTGGCGGCGATGGCGCGCCTGCGCTCGTCGGTGAGCGGGACGTCGCCGGTCCCCACGCGCTCGCGGGTGCATCGGGCCAGGAGCACGTCCGGCGCTCCCTTGGTCATGATCGCAAGCCGCCCGGAGTGCTCGACGTCCTCCTCGAGCGTGCTCATCAGCTTGCGCTCGGAGCTGAACGGGATCTCGGCACGGCGGTGGAAGCGAGCGGCCCGCTGCTCCGCGGTGCCCAGCTTGCGCTCGGCGACCAGGAAGGCGGCCTCGGTCGGGTCCCCGTGCACGATCCATCGACCGTCCTCCTCGCGCAGTCGCGCGTCGCTGGCCAGGCTGCCGCCCCCCAGCACGGCCCGGACCTCGGACCGGAGCGCGCCGCTCTCGAGCGGCTCTCCGTCGGTCGTGACATCGCCCTCCGGCCGATAGCCGGTGCCGCTGACGGTCACCTCGCCGGAGCGCGTGACGATGCGCAGGATCGTCATCTCGTTGCGCGTCAGGGTGCCGGTCTTGTCGGTGCAGATGACCGATGCCGAGCCCAGCGTCTCGACCGAGGAGAGGCGCTTGACGATGGCTCGCTGGCGGGCCATGCGCTGGACCCCGATAGCCAGGATCACGGTCAGGATGGCCGGCAGGCCCTCCGGCACGGCCGCCACCGCCAGCGAGACGCCGAGCAGCAGCACGTCCACCAGGTCGGCGGGCGCCCCGAGCGGCGAGGTGAGCAGGATGGTGCCGACCACCACCAGGGCGATGACGATGACCGCGATGCCCAGCACGCGGCCGACGACGTCGATCTCGCGCTGGAGAGGCGTGCGCTCCTCGGTGGTTCCCTCCAGGAGCAGCGCGATGCGTCCCATCTCGGTGCGCATGCCCGTGGCCGTCACCACCGCCCTGCCGCGCCCCCGGATCACGGCGGTCCCGCTGTAGATCATGTTGAGCCGATCGGCAAGCGGCACCTGCCGCTCCAGCGTGACGGGATCCTTGAGGACGGGCTCGCTCTCACCGGTGAGCGACGCCTCCGCCACGCTCAGCGCCGCCGCCGAGAGGAGCCGGCCGTCGGCTGCCACCGCGTCGCCCTCGACCACCACCAACAGGTCGCCGGGAACCACCTCGTCGGCCGGGATGCGCCGCTCGTGCCCGTCGCGCACCACCGTGGCGGTTGGCGCGGCCATGCGCTGCAGGGCCGCCACAGCCTGCTCCGCCTGACGCTCCTGGAGGAAACCGAGCGCCCCGTTGGCCGCCACGATGGCCGCGATCACGATCGCCTCGATGGGCAGCCCGTGTGCGCCCTCGAGCGCCCAGGCCACCACCGACACGGCGATCGCTCCCAGCAGCAGGTAGATCAGCGGATCGGCGAACTGGGCCAGCAGCCGGCGCCAGGCGGGGACTGCCGCCGCGGCGTCGATCCGGTTGGGTCCGTGGCGCTCGAGGCGCTCGCCCGCCTCTGCGGCGGAGAGGCCCTGCTCGGCGTCGGCGCCCATGGCCCGCACGACCTCGGGGCCGTCGCGCAGCGAAGGATCGGACGCGCCCGGCTGCACGGACATGGGGCCAGCCTAGCGCAGCGGGTGGCGAGCCGTGCCCTCCCGCGTCCGGAGCGGGGGAAGCGGCACGCTTCGTGCAGGAATGTCGCGAGATGCCAGCTGCTGCCGCCGTGGCGGTGGCGGCGTCGCCGTACTCGCGGACCTGTCGCCATGCAAGCAGCCCAAAGCGCCGAGCAAACCGAACACGCGGGGGACTGTCCCCGGATCCTGGTGGTGGACGACGACGACGCCCTCCGCGAGATCTACGTCGACGCGCTCTCCGGCGGCGGATACGACGTCCGCGCCGCCTCGGATGGCGTGGCCGCTCTCAGCCTGATGGACGCGGGCTGGACCCCATGCGTCGTCTTCCTGGACCTGCGCATGCCGGGCATGGACGGTTGGGAGCTGGCGAGGCGAATCCGCTCCGACGACCGCTGGAGGCGCACCCGCATCGTCGTCGTGGCGGCCCACTTCCAGGTCGACCGCGAGGCTCGAGAAATCGGCGCATCGGCCTGGCTTCAGAAGCCGTTCGACCTGTCGCGCCTGGAGCATCACGCCCGCAACCTCTGTCACGGATGACCACGCTGGATGACGCTGCCGTGGCAGCCGACCCCCTGCGCGGTCGGCTGACGGCGATCTTCGACAGCGTTGCCGACGGCGTCACGGTGATGGACCGCGCCGGCAGGATCGTGTTCGCCAACGACACTGGCGCACGGCTGCTGGGTCGCGAGCGCGCGGACGAGTTGATCGGGATGACCGGGGCCCAGCTCCTCGGCGAGTGGGAGATCCTCGACGACGCCGGCGAACCGCTCCCAGCCGACCGGATGCCCACCCGGCGAGCGCTTGCCGGCGAGACCGAGCCGGAGGAGACCGTGCGCTTCCGGCGACGCGGGTCGGCCGATGACCGATGGTCACTGGTCCGCGCGCGCCTGCTGAACGGCGGTTCGCCCGAGGATGACCTGGTGGTGACCGCCTTCCAGGACATCACCTCGCTGAAGCGCAGCGAGTCGCGGCTGCAGTTCCTGTCCGAGGCGAGCGCCATCCTGGGCGAGGCGGTCGATTACCAACAGACCCTCCGGCGCGTCGCGGAGATCGCCGTCCCGGACCTGGCCGATTGGTGCGTCGTCGACGTCCTGGAGTGGACGCGGGGCATCACCCGCGTGGCGGTCGCCCACGCCGACCAGGCGAAGGTGGCCGCGACCCAGGAGCTCTGGCAGCGCTGGCCGTCCGACCCCGCGCGCTCGGGGGCGGTCTACGAGATGACGCAGCGGCGTGGCCCGCTCCTGGTCGACCCGGTCACGCCGGAGATGCTGCGGGCGCAGGCGCAGGACGCGGAGCACCTCGCGTTCCTCGAGAGCCTGGACATCCGGTCGGTGCTGGTCGTCCCGCTCGAGGCCCGTGGCGAGGTTCTTGGCGCCTTCACCCTGGTGCAGTCCGAGTCGGGACGCCGGTTCGGTCGCGGGGACGTGGAGGTCGCCGCCGAGCTCGGCCGCAGGGCCGGCGCCGCGATCGACGTGGCACGCCTCGTCTGGGAGACGCACGAGAACGCCCGGCTGCGCGACGAGTTCATCGCGGTCGCCTCGCACGACATGCGCACTCCACTGGCGGCGATCCGCGGCTACGCGCAGCTGGCGGGCCGGCACGTGGAGCGGTCCGAGACCCCGGACAGGGAGCAGCTGCAGCGCTGGCTGAGCGACGTGGATGCGTCGGTGGACCGGCTGGCGCACCTCGTATCGGAGCTGCTGGACGCGACCCTGGTGCGTGCCGACCAGTCGGTCCCGCTCCACCTGGAGGAGGTGAAGCTCAGCGCGGTGGCGGGCGAGGTGCTGGAGCGGCATCGGCCGCTGAGCGACCGGCACAGCCTGGTCCTGCTCGCGCCGAAAGACGAGCCGACCGGCCACTGGGACGCGTCGCGCGTGGCGCGGGTGCTGGACAACATCGTGGGCAACGCGGTGAAGTTCAGCCCCGACGGCGGGGAGGTGGTCGTCCGCGTCGGCTACGACGGCGCGCGCGCCAGCGTCGAGGTCAGCGATCAAGGGATCGGCATCGCGGCATCGGAACGCGAGAAGATCTTCAACCCCATGTACCGCGGGGGCAACGCCGAGCACGTGGCGGGGACCGGGCTGGGGCTCGCCGGCTCGCGCCGGCTGGTTGAGCTGATGGGCGGGACCATCCAGGTCGAGAGCCGCATCGGGCACGGCTCGACCTTCACCGTCTGGCTGCCGCTGGCGCCGGCAGGTGACGAGGAGGCGGCCGGGCCCTAGGCCCGATGTCCCAGCCAAACGGGCCGGCTGGCCCTGCTGGCGGCGGCGTCCGACGGCACATGCTGGAGCCCGACCGAGAGGGCCGGGCAAGCTTCGTCAGCCACAGCAGGGAGTTCGGAAAGCCCGCCAGGCCCGCTCGGTCCTTCGCTGTCCACGGCATGCGCCCCTGGCCGCGGGACAGAACGGGCCGAACGGCCCCGACTCGCGGTCCGAACGTCTCTCCGTGTCGCGGCCGCCGACGGCGCACCCTTGTACCCATGAAGACCCCCAGGTATCCCGGCATCCCGGCCATCGTGGATGGCTCAGAGGCGATCGCCCACGTCGAGGCCCGCGTCAGCGAGGGCGCGTGCGCCTACCCGATCACGCCGTCCACCACCATGGCCGCCCTCTACCAGGCGGCGGTGGCCGATGCCCGCACCAACCTGTGGGGCACGCCGCTGCGCTTCCTGGAGCCGGAGTCGGAGCACTCCTCGGCCTCCGCGGCCGAGGGCTTCGCGCTCGCCGGCGGCCGCGTCACCAACTTCACCGCCGGACAGGGCCTGATCTTGATGAAGGAAGTCCTGTACGTCATCGCCGGCAAGCGGCTTCCGGCCGTCTTCCACGTCGGGGCGCGGGCCCTGACCAGCCAGGCCCTGAACATCCACGCTGGCCACGACGACGTGATGGGCGTCGCCGACGCCGGCTGGGGGATCGTCTTCGCCCGTAACGCCCAGGAGGCCGCCGACCTGACCGCCATCGCCCGGCGCGCCGCGGAGGAGGGCGAGACGCCCGTGCTGGTCTGCCAGGACGGGTTCCTGACCACCCACACCCTTGAGAACGTCCTCCTGCCCGAGGACGAGCTGCTGCGTGACTTCATCGGCGACCCGCGCGAGCGCCTGCGCGACCTGTTCGATCCGGCAGAGGCGCTGATGACCGGCGTGGTTGCGAACCAGGACAGCTACATGAAGGGCCGGGTGGCGCAGCGCGACTTCGCGCGTCGCCTGGACCTCGCGTTCGACGGCGCCTTCGACGAGTGGCGCGAGCTCACGGGCCGAGCCTATGGCTCGATCCAGCCCTACCGCACCGAGGACGCCGAGTTCGTCCTGGTGGCGATGGGCTCCACCGCCGACACCGTGACATCGGTCGTCGATCACCTGCGCCGCCAGGGGCGCCGCGTCGGCGCCGTCACGCTCACCGTCTTCCGGCCCTTCCCGGCCGACGAGCTGGCACGCGCAGTCATGGGTGCGAACGCCGTGGCCGTCGTGGAGCGCACCGACGAGCCGCTGGCCGGCGACAACCCGGTCGCCCGCGAGCTCAAGTCGGCGCTTGCCGACCTGGCCGCGGCGGGCACGGGTATCCCGCGCGTCGTGGGTGCGTCAGCCGGCCTTGGATCGCGCGACGTGACCGCCGGCGACCTGGTGGCCGTCTTCGACTGGCTGGCTGATCCGGCCGCCATGGACGCGAAGCCCCGCGCAGTACTGGGCATTCACCATCCCGACGCCCTCGTGGCCGAGCCGCTGGAGCTGCGTCCGGCCGGCGCCTACTCGCTGCGCGGCCACTCCATCGGCGGCTTCGGCTCGGTGACCACCAACCGACTGGTGGCAACCGTGGTGGCCGACCTGTTCGACCGCTACGTGCAGGCCTATCCGCGATACGGGTCCGAGAAGAAGGGCCTGCCCACGACCTACTACCTGACGATCGCGAAGGAGCCGATCCGCCAGCACGCCGAGCTGCGGCAGGTCGAGTTCGTGCCGATTCACGCCGCCTCCGCCTTCAACCACGGCTCGCCGCTGGCGGGACTGGTTGACGCCGGGACGCTCTTCATGCAGACACCGCTGGTCGACCCGGAGGAGATCTGGACCTCGATCCCGGCGGCGGCGCGCAACGAGATCCTGGAGCGCAGCATCCGGGTCGCCGCGCTGGACACGGCGGCCCTGGCCCGCGCCCACGCCCCGAAGCCGGACCTGGAGGTGCGGATGCAGGGCGTTGCCCTGGTCGGCGTCTTCCTGCGGCTGGCGCCCTTCGCGACGGAGGCGGGCCTGGACCGCGAGGCGCTGCTGGAGGGCGTGCGTGCCCGCCTGGGCCGCTTCTTCGGCAAGCGCGGTTCCAGCGTGGTCGAAGCCAACCTGGCCGTCGTTGCCGCAGCCTACGACGGCGTCATCGACGTGACCGCGGCGCTGGAGCGCCGCATGGCATCCCCGGTCCCGCAGCTCGAGGCGACGGAGCCGGTTCCACTTCTCGAGGAGGCGATCCGGTGAGCATCCAGACCATGAGCCCCAGCGTGGGCGAGCTGATGAGCATTGACCCGGTTGTCATCGGGGCCGATGAGCCCGCGCAGGCCGCTGAGCAGCTGATGGCCGAGCGGCGCGTCAGCGGCCTGCCGGTCGTGGACCGGTCCGGCAAGCTGGTCGGCGTGGTGAGCCAGACCGACCTGGTGCGGGCGCACGCCGCAGGCCAGACGCTGGCCTCCTGGCCCGGGCTGGCCGTCCGCCACCTGATGACGGCGCCGGCGTTGACCGTCCGCATCGACGAGTCATTGCTGGAGGCGGCCCGGCGGATGGAGGAGCGGCACGTGCACCGGCTGGTGGTGGTCTCGCCCGAGGGGGACACCCCGATCGGCGTGATCTCGACGCTTGACCTGGTCGGGAGCCTGGCCGACCTGCTGGAGGCGCGCGATGGCCGTTGACCTGGTGAAGGAGCCGGGCGAGTCCAAGGAGGCCCACGAGAGCCGCCTGGCCTCGGTCCTGCCGCTCTTCGACGTCCACGAGTACGTCGACGACTTCAACCGCGGCATCGTCCCGGCCTACCAGCGCGGCACGGCCGACGCGGGGCTCCCCGCGGATGCCGGCGTGGCCCGCAGCATCATCCCGCCGGGCACCGCCGCGGTGCGCGACTTCAGCCACCTGGCGCCGCAGGTCCCCGAGCTGATCAGCGAGAAGTGCGTGGGCTGCATGGCCTGCGTCAGCGCCTGCCCCGACACCGCCATCCTGGGCATCGCCCTCCCCGAGTCGCAGCTGCAGGAAGGCATCGACTCCTTCGCGGCGACCCAGCCCAACCCCGAGCTTGCGGCACGGACCGCTGGCGAGCACTTCGCGCGCACCACCAAGTACGCCGACGTGCCGGCCAAGCGCGGTCTTGAGCCCGCGCAGTTCGGCATCTTCGTGGACCCGGTCCACTGCAAGGGCTGCGCGGAGTGCGTCGAGGTCTGCTCGGCACTGGGGCACGACGCGCTGCGCATGATCGACAAGGTGGCCCAGGATGAGTCCGGCGAGGCCACCCTGGATCGATACGGGCGCGACATCTCGTTCTTCCGCTCCCTGCCGCCCACGCCACCCGAGTACCGGAACGAGAAGGCGCTCGCCGACCTGATGCTGGGCGAGCACGCGCTGGGCTATGTTGGCGGCGCGGGCTCCTGCGCGGGCTGTGGCGAGGCGTCCGCCGTTCGGATGCTGGTCGCCGCCACGCGGCAGGTCCACGGCCCGGAGTCGATGGGCATCGTTGCAGCCACCGGCTGCAACACCGTCTACGGCAGCACCTACCCGTTCAACCCGTTCCTGGTGCCGTGGACCAACTCGCTGTTCGAGAACGCCCCGGCCGACGCGCTCGGCATCCGCGAGCGCTGGGACCAGGCCGGCCACCCGGAGCGCCGCCTGTGGGTGCTGGGTGGCGACGGGGCGATGTACGACATCGGCTTCCAGGCCCTGTCGCGGATGGTCGCCTCCGGCGCCGATATCAAGGCCATGGTGCTCGACACGCAGGTGTACTCCAACACCGGCGGTCAGTCGTCCACCGCCAGCTTCGGCGGCCAGGTCACGAAGCTCTCCGCCTTCGGCAAGGACCTGCATGGGCGATCCGAGCCGCGCAAGGAGCTCGGGCGCATCCTCATCGGTCATGGGAACGCGTACGTGGCACAGACCACGCCGGCGCACCTGAACCATTTCTACCGGGTGGTGATGGATGCCAACCAGTTCCCCGGTCCGGCGGTGGTGATCGTGTACACGCCCTGCCAGCCGGAGCACGGCATCGCCGACGACGCCTCGACACGCCAGGCCAAGCTGGCGGTCCAGAATCGCGCCTTCCCGCTCTTCGTCTACGACCCGCGCAAGGGCGAGACGATCGCGGAGCGTCTGTCGCTCCAGGGCAACCCGGCCCTGAAGGAGGACTGGTTCACCGCGCCCGACGGGTCGCCGCAGGACTTCCTGGGGTTCGCCCGCACCGAGGGGCGTTTCGCGCCGCACTTCGGCAAGGACGGCACGCCCAGCGCGGAGATCCTGGTAACCCAGGAGGACCGCCTGGCCAACTGGCGGACGCTGCAGGAGCTCGCCGGGCTGCGCTGAGCTCCCCTGGCGCCGATCCTGCGGGCACCCGGGGCCTCTCACCCGGCAGTGGGAGAATGGCGGCATGGCAGCTACGGCATCGGCGCGCCCGAAGAAGGGCCGACAACTGGGGAAGGAGGAGCTCCGGCTCCTCGACGCGTGGTGGCGAGCGGCGAACTACCTGTCCGTGGGGCAGATCTACCTGCTGGACAACCCGCTCCTGCGCGAGCGGCTCAAGCCGGAGCACATCAAGCCCCGCCTGCTGGGCCACTTCGGCACCGTCCCGGGGCTGACGCTCCTGTACGCGCACCTCAACCGGGCCATCCGGCAGCGCGACCTGGACGCGATCTACATCACCGGACCCGGGCACGGTGGGCCCGGCCTGGTGGCGGCCGCCTACCTGGAGGGCACCTACTCGGAGGTCTACCCGGCCATCGGGCGTGACGCCACCGGACTGAAGGCGCTCTTCCGCCAGTTCAGCTTCCCCGGCGGCATCCCGTCCCACGTGGCCCCCGAGACGCCTGGCTCAATCCACGAGGGCGGTGAGCTGGGCTACGCCCTCTCGCACGCGTACGGCGCAGCCTTCGACAACCCCGACCTGTTGGTCGCCTGCGTCATCGGCGATGGCGAGGCGGAGACCGGCCCGCTGGCCGGCAGCTGGCAGGCCAACAAGTTCCTGGACCCGCGCTCCGACGGGGCGGTCCTGCCCATCCTCCACCTGAACGGCTACAAGATCGCCAACCCCACCGTCTTGGCGCGCATCCCCACCGAGGAGCTGCTGGCGCAGATGAGCGGTCACGGCTATCGGCCCATCCTGGTGGCCGGCGACGATCCGGAGACGGTGCATCGCGCGCTGGCGGCGGCCATGGACGACGCGCTCGACGACCTCGCCGAGATCCAGCGCCGCGCCCGTGGCAGCCGCAAGCCGGGCGAACGCCCCCGCTGGCCGATGATCATTCTGCGCACGCCGAAGGGCTGGACAGGCCCGGAGACGGTCGACGGCAAGCAGGTGGAGGACACCTGGCGCTCCCACCAGGTCCCGATGAGCGACGTCCGCACCAACCCGCAGCACCTGAAGCTGCTCGAGGAGTGGATGCGCTCGTACCGGCCCGATGAGCTCTTCGACGACGATGGCCGGCTGATCCCGGAGCTGGCCGCGCTGGCGCCGGAGGGCGACCGCCGCATGAGCGCCAGCCCGCACGCCAACGGCGGGCTGCTGCTCAAGGACCTGCTGCTGCCCGATTTCCGCGACTACGGCGTGGAGGTCCCCGCGCCTGCCACCGGCACCTCCGAGGCGACCCGCGTGCTGGGCGCGTTCCTGCGCGACGTGATCCGCCGCAACCCGGATCGGTTCCGCATCTTCGGCCCGGACGAGACCGAGTCGAACCGCCTGGGGACGGTCTACGAGGTCACCGACAAGCAGTGGGCCGCCGAGACCCTGCCCGTGGACGAGCACCTGTCGCGCGAGGGGCAGGTCATGGAGGTGCTCTCCGAGCATCTCTGCCAGGGCTGGCTGGAGGGCTACCTGCTCACCGGGCGGCACGGGCTGTTCAACTGCTACGAGGCCTTCATCCACCTGGTCGACTCGATGTTCAACCAGCACGCCAAGTGGCTGAAGACGACGCTGGACATCCCGTGGCGGCGGCCCATCGCCAGCCTCAACTACCTGCTCAGCAGCCACGTCTGGCGGCAGGACCACAACGGCTTCAGCCACCAGGACCCGGGGTTCATCGACCACGTCATCAACAAGAAGGCGGAGATCATCCGGGTCTACCTGCCGCCGGATGCCAACTCGCTGCTCAGCGTGGCCGACCATTGCCTGCGCAGCCGCCACTACGTCAACGTCATCGTGGCCGGCAAGCAGCCGGGCCTGAACTACATGGCCATGGAGGACGCGGTGCTGCACTGCACGCGCGGCATCGGCATCTGGGACTGGGCCAGCAACGACGAGGGCGGGGAGCCGGACGTGGTGATGGCCTGTGCCGGCGACATCCCGACCCTGGAGACGCTTGCGGCGGTGGCCATCCTGCGACAGCAGCTGCCGGACCTGAAGGTACGGGTGGTGAACGTCGTGGACCTGATGCGCATCCAGGACGAGCGCGAGCACCCGCACGGCCTCTCGGACCGCGAGTTCGATGCGCTCTTCACCACCGATCGGCCGATCGTCTTCGCCTACCACGGCTACCCGTGGCTGATCCATCGGCTGGCCTACCGGCGCACCAACCACGACAACCTTCACGTCCGCGGCTACAAGGAGGAGGGCACCACCACCACGCCATTCGACATGGTGATGCTCAACGACCTGGACCGATTCCACCTGGTGATCGACGTCATCGACCGCGTGCCCGGCCTGGCGGAGCGCGCCGGGCACCTGCGCCAGCACATGGTCGATCGCCGCATCGCGGCGCGCGCCTACACGCGCGACCACGGAGAGGACGACCCGGAGATCCGCGACTGGAGCTGGCCGGGCTCGGCGTGAGCCGATCCTGGCCGATCCTGGACCGATGCGGATCCTGGTCCTCAACGCCGGCTCCAGCTCGCTGAAGACCAGCCTGCTGGGCGAGCCGGGCGACGTCACCGTCTCGCGCGCCGAGCTGCAGCGCCCGGCGGGCGCGGGCTGGACCGACGCGCTGCGCTCCGCCCTGGGCGACGCCGGCCGGATCGACGCCATCGGACATCGCGTCGTCCACGGCGGGGCGCGCCACGCCACGCCGATGCTCCTCTCCGAGCGGATCGTGGCCGAGCTGGACGAGCTGCGCGACCTCGCCCCGCTGCACAACGGGCCGGCGCTGGAGGTGATCGCCGCGGCCCGCGACGCGTTCCCTGACCTGCCGCACGTCGCCTGCTTCGACACCGCCTTCCACGCCGGGCTGGACGCCGCAGCGAGGACCTACCCGCTCCCGTGGGAGTGGACGCAGGAGTGGGGGCTGCGGCGCTTCGGGTTCCACGGCCTGTCGGTGGCGTGGGCGGTGGAACGCGCCGCCGCGCTTCTCGACCGGCCGCCCGCGGAGCTGGGGCTGGTGGTCGCGCACCTGGGCAGCGGATGCTCGGTGACCGCTGTGCGTGGCGGCCGCTCGGTCGACACCTCCATGGGCATGACCCCGCTGGAGGGGCTGATGATGGGCACCCGTTCCGGCTCGGTGGACCCCGGCCTGCTCCTGGAGCTGCTGGACGACGGCCGGGCGTCGCTCGAGGAGCTGCGGGAGGCGCTGCAGCACCGCTCCGGCCTGCTCGGCGTCTCCGGGATCGGGTCCGACGTGCGCCGCCTGGAGGCCGCTGCCGCCGGCGGCGACGAGCGCGCGGCGCTGGCCCTGGACATGTTCGTGCGCCGCGCGGCGGCCGGCATCGCGGCTGTCGCCTCGGCCCTGGACCGGCTGGACGCGCTGGTCTTCACCGCCGGGATCGGCGAGCGCGCGGCGCGGGTGCGAACCGCTATCTGCGGACGCCTGGGCACGCTGGGAGTGCCCTCGGTCCTCAACCCGCCCTCGGCCGACGCGCCGGACGAGGTCCTGAGCCTGCCCGGCTCCCGCGTGGCGGTGCTGCGGGTCGAGGCGCGCGAGGACCTGGTCATCGCCCGCGAGGTCGAACGCCTCCTGGGCTGACCCAGCCCCCCGGGCCGGATGTCACTCCCCGGGCGGCCGATCGGCCCGTGCCGCGGGCGACGGACGGCACTGATGCGCATCTGCGCATGTGTCGGATGCTCTGTGCATGGAACCGATCTACGAGCTCCAGGCCGAGGTCCTCAAGACGCTCGCGCATCCGCGGCGCCTCGAGATCGTCCACGAACTGGCGCGCGGCCCGCGCACCGTCGGCCGCCTGGCCGAGGACCTGGGCCTGCCCCAGCCGAACCTCTCCCAGCACCTCGCCCTGATGCGCTCGAGCGGCGTGGTCGAGGCCGAGCGAGACGGTCGCGAGATCCGCTATCGCCTCACCGACCCGGACATCATCGCCGCCTGCGTGCTCATGCGCGGGGCGCTGCAGCGGCGCCTGGCCCGCCTCGCCGACCTGTCTCGGCGTGACGCGGGCGCCACCATCCCGGTCGCCGCCGGCGGCCGTAACTAGGGGACTCACCCATGGACCAGACCCTCTCCCTCGTCCTCTTCTCCGGGACCGATGACAAGCTCAACGCCGCGGCGGTCATGACGGCCGGGGCGGCAGCCATCGGGAAGCCGGTCCACATCTTCCTGCAGTACTGGGCGCTGGACGCGTTCCGCAGCGATCGCATCAACAGCGACCACGGCCTGGCTCCCGAGGCCGGACCCGCAGGACACGCTGCCGTGCAGGCGCTCGGCGCCGCCGGTCAGGAGCCCTGGTACGAGACGCTGCGCCAGGCCAAGGAGATCGGCGAAGTCGAGATCCAGGCCTGCTCCCTGTCGATGGACCTGTTCGAGATCAAGCAGGACGACCTTGACCCCATGGTCGACGGCGTGGAGGGCGTTGCCGCCTTCTGGATGGCCGCCGGCGATGGGCAGGTCGTCTTCATCTAGCCATAGCCGTCGGAGGCACATGACCGCCATGACCGTCGCATCCACCACCCACCGCGTCGACGCGCGCGGGCTCTCCTGCCCGCTCCCCATCGTGCGCACGGCGATCGCCATCAAGGCGCTGCAGCCGGGCGAGCTGATCGAGGTGCTGGCAACCGATCCGGGCTCGACGAAGGACTTCACCGCCTGGACCAAGACCACCGGCCATGAGCTGGTCGAGTCATCGGTCGACGAGGGCGTGTACCGCTTCGTCCTGCGCCGAAAGTGAGGCACCAGCCATGACCACCACCATCACCCGTCCCGAGACCTTTCTGCCGCCCGAGCTGATGGACGGCCTCGACGACCCGGTGCCGGCCGAGGAGCTGGAGCCGGTCACCGAAGGCGCGGCCAAGAGCGGCGAGCTCCTGATCATCTGCGAGAGCGGCGACCTGGAGCGCACCTGGGCCACCACCATCCTGGCCTCGTCGGCGGCCGCCAGCGGCCAGAAGGTCAGCATCTTCTTCACGTTCTGGGGCTTCTTCCCGCTGGTGAAGCCGGGGATCCGCGTCACCGGCGACAACTGGATGCAGAAGATGCTCTCGATCATGAATCGGCCGGGCATCGACCACGCCAAGACCAGCAAGTTCAACTTCCTGGGGATGGGCCCCTGGATGATGAAGAAGCTCGCCAAGCGCTACGGCGTGGCCGAGCCGCGCGAGCTGCTGGAGATGGCCCAGGCCCTTGGCGTCTCCCTCATTCCGTGCCAGATGAGCATGGACATGATGGGCTTCAAGCGCGAGGACCTGATCGACGGCCTCGAGGAGCCGGCGGGCGCCGCCACCGTGCTCCAGATGATCAGCGACGGCGCGACTCCGCTCTTCATCTAGCGGCAGCAAGGAAAGGAAGGAAGCGCCATGCAGGTGCTCGAGGTTCCCATCGACCGCACCATCGACGCGCGCGGCAGCTACTGCCCCGGGCCGCTGATGGAGCTGATCCGGGCCATCCGCGAAGGATCGGTCGGCGACGTGATCGCCGTCTGGTCGAACGACGCCGGGTCGCGACTGGACATCCCCAAGTGGGTTGAGAAGGCCGGGCATCGCCTGGTCGGCATCGAGACTCGCGACGGGTACGACGAGATCGTCGTCGAGAAGCTCCGCTGAGGACGGCGGGAGCGCGAAGGAGCGCAGGACCGATGCAACGGATCGTGGTTCTCGGCGGAGGGGTGGGGGGAACCCTCGTCGCGAACCTGCTCGCCAGGAAGCTGAAGCGCGAGATCAAGCGCGGCGAGGCCACCGTCACGGTGGTCGACGACAAGGGCGAGCACATCTACCAGCCCGGCTTCATGTACATCGCCATGGGCAACGAGAAGCCGGAGCGCCTCAAGAGGCCGGAGCGCTCGCTCCTGGACGACGAGGTGCGGCTGGAGGTGGGCCGCGCCGTGGAGATCGACGAGGCCGGGAAGCGCGTCGTCCTGGAGGGCGATCGCGAGCTCCCCTACGAGCAGCTCATCCTGGCGACGGGATCGCGGATCGTGCCCGAGGAGATCGCGAACTTCGAGGCCGAGGCGCACCACTTCTACGGTCCGGAGCCTGCGCAGAAGCTGCGCGACGCGCTGGACGCGTTCACCGGCGGGAAGATCGTGATCGGCATCGCGGGCATGCCCTACAAGTGCCCGCCGGCGCCGCTGGAGGTGGCGTTCCTGATGGAGCACGAGCTGCGGCAGCGCAACCTGCGCGACCGCAGCGAGATGCACTACTGCAGCCCCATCGGGCGAGCCTTCACCATCGAGAGCGTGTCCGAGATGGCGACCCCCATCCTGGAGGAGAAGGGGATCGAGCTGCACACCTTCTTCAACGTC
>DASUSP010000016.1:0-5729 GCA_036375035.1 Candidatus Limnocylindria bacterium | reverse complement strand
GCAGACATCTCCCCCATTCCCGACGCTGCTCACCGTCATGGTCGAGCCCGATGAGAACTGCGTGGTCGTTTCTCCTCCACCGTCCGCATGCCAGGAGAACGACAACCAGACGCTGAAGCTGACTGGTGGAGGCAACATCTTCCTGGCGGGTGTCCAGTACGCTCCCAGCGATAACGCCACGCTGACAGGGAGCTCGGGCCAGCAGTCCGACGTAGGGGCATTTTGGGCCTGGACGTTGGAGTTCAACGGAGGCACGACCTTCAACCTGACGAGCGCCAAGCCGCAATCGGCAGGGGTGCTGCGCATTGATCCGGCGTGTTCTCCGACGCTGCGTGATCCGCCCAACTGCAACCCGTAGCGCTGCCGCTCGCCGGGACCATCGGGCCATTGAGAAATCCGACTGCTGGCTCCAACCTCGCACGATGCGAAACCGCGTCGTCCGGACAACCTTGCTCGTGGTGGTGTGGTCCTATGCTGGCGCCACCTGGGCCTCGATCGGGCACCACTTGATCGGCTTGCCGAACCTCACTCCGCTGGTCGCTCTCGCCTGCGCCGTCGGAGCTCTCGCCTGGAGTATGCGCCGCGCACGCGGCCACCCTGCAAAGGCGGCTACTTCCAGCCGGATCGAAGAACCGGCTCCGGCTCAGTAGCCCAAGGGTACTCAGGCTGGCTGGGCTGGCCCCGATACCGCCAGCCTGAGGACCATCGCGGCCGCTTCCCGGGGGTCGCGGGCGCGGTGGACCCGCGGCCCGCCGATGCGGTGATCCGATTCCACGCGCCACGACGACAGCGCCACCACGTGGCGCCCCATGCGCAAGGCCAGCCCGATCTCCGACAGCGTCCCGTGCCGCCCGCCCACCGCGACCACGGCATCGGCGGCGGTCACCACCACCAGGTTGCGCATCACGCCCAGCCCGGTGGGGATCGCCACCCGAACGTACTCGTTGGCCTCCGCAGCGTCGGCGCCGGGGAGGATGCCGATCGTGGTCCCGCCCGCGGCCACGGCCCCGCGGGACGCGGCCCGCATCACGCCACCCAGTCCGCCGGTCACGATTGTGGCACCGCCGCGCGCCAGGAGGTGCCCGACCTCCTCGGCCCACTCCAGGACCCGGTGCGCATCCACCCCGCGGGGATCCCCGTCGCCAATCACCGCCACGTGCGGTGGCCGCTGGGGAAGGGTCGGGACGGTCATGGCGCGGCTCCCGGCAGCGTGGCGGTGGCCAGCGTCTCGTAGCGCGCCGAACCGCGGCCCAGGTGGCTGCGGAAGAGGATCAGCCGCTCCACTGCCAGGCGAGCATCGGGGGCCGGGACATCCATCAGCCCGCGGGCATCGGTCCCGAACCGGACGCGGGCACGTGCGAGCGTCAGGTGGCCGCGGAAGCGGTCCTCCGGCGGCAGGCCCACGGCGGCACGGACAGCGCGGGCAAGGCGCGCCAGGCGACCCTCCGGGTCGGCGACGCCGTACCACAGCACGCGTGCGCGGCCGCGCGACGGGAAGGCGCCCAGGCCGCCGGCCCGCAGCTCGAAGGCCTCGTGGTCCGCGGCGACCTCCGACAGCGCGGACCCATGCCCGGGCACCGACGATGGCTCGGTGGCGCCCATGAAGGCCAGCGTCACGTGCCAGGCCTCCGGGTCGGACCAGCGCCAGTCGGCATCCCCCGCGCGGTCTCGCAGGCGTCGGGCGCAGTCCTGCACGGCGGCGCGCACGTCGGGACCGATGGGTACGGCCACGAAGCAGCGCCAGGGCCGGTCCGGGAGCGCAGCGGACGAAGGCATCGGTCAGGCACTGGGACGGTCGAGCCGCTCGTCGACCAGCGGCAGCAGCTCGGTGAGGGTCGTGATCACCGGCACGCCCGGCGGGACATCCTCCGGGCGATACCGCCTGCGGCGGTTGATCAGGACAGGCCCGATGCCCACGCCCTGCGCGCCGGCGACATCGGCATCCAGGTGGTCGCCAACGTGGATCGCGTCCCCTGGCTCGACGCCGGCCTGCTCCAGGGCGTACTCGAAGATCGCCGGGTGCGGCTTCTCGAACCCGACGCGGGCGCTGGCGGCGATGAAGTCGAAGTGCGAGACCAGCTCCAGCGAATGCAGCAGCTCTGGCAGCTGCCAGACCCAGTTGCTCACCGCGCCGATCTTCAGGCCGCGCTCCTTCAGCGCGTCCAGCGCCGGCATCACGTCCGGGAAGACGTGCCAGTTGCTGACCACCAGGAACAGGTCGTTGAGGCGGCGGAAAAACGAGTCCGGCATCGGTCCGATCCCCAGCTCGCTGATGGCCGCCTGGTCGATGAGCACCGTCCGCTGGTAGCTGTTCTCCTCGGTCGGGTCGAAGCCGCCCTCGAATCCCCAGCCGCCGTGGTGGTAGGCGGCGCGCAGTGCGTCGCGCAGCGCCTCCAGCTCCACCTCCACGCCATGCTCCTCGAAGGCGATGGCGTAAATGTGCTCCCACGACGGGTTGGGACGCATGACGGTGTCGCCGATGTCCAGGAAGACGGCGCGCAACGGGCTCATCGGTCCAAGCCTAGCGGGGTCTCCGGACCGATGGAGCGGCTAGGCCGCCGACGCGCCTCCCAGACGACCCAGGATCTGGTAGATCTCGGTCCGGTAGCGCAGCCCCGAGGCGTGCCTCGACAGCCAGCGCAGGTAGTCGGGGTCCTGGCGGGCGAGGTCGCGCAGTGTCCAGCCCGCGTAGCGGCCGAAGGCCAGGCGCGTGCCGGCGTTTCCGGCGCGCGGCGGCGGCGGGACCGATGCGGTCGTGGATGAGCGGCTGAAGCCGTACGCCGAGGTTGTGCCGTTGCCGTTGCCGGCGGTCGCTCGCCCCGCGGCATCCCACTGGCCGCGCGCCACCGGGTCGCGCACCAGCGCGTAGGCCGCGTTCAGCTCAGCCATGCGGCGGGCCGCGGCCCCGGAGGCGTCTCGGTCCGGGTGGTACTTGAGCGCGAGGGCGCGGAAGGCGGCGTTGACCACCTCCTGCTCCGCGTCGGGTGTCACCTGCAGGACCCGGTACGGGTCGCTCACGGCCATCGGGCGCGACTTCGTGCTCGAGCCGCTACTCGTTGTACAGCCGCTCCTCGATCAGCTTCTCGGCCGTCTGGCGGCCGGTCGGATCGAAGCAGCTGTACTCGAAGAGCTTCTCGTACTCCAGGTCCACGTTGTCCTGTCCGCCCCGATTCTTCTCGACCGTGACCACCACCCAGTCGCGGTAGCGCTGGGCCTGGTACGGGTTGAACTCGATGTTGACCTTCGCGACGATGTGGTACTTGTCGTTCATGATCAGGATGATGTCGCTCTCGTAGTTGATCGCCGACGAGCCGCGCAGGTGGTGGTTGCGCAGGCGCTTGGCCTTCAGGCCCTCGCGATCGGCGGCAACGATGGCGACCACCGGCACCTCCAGCGCGAGGGCGATGTCCTTCAGGCCGCTGACGATGCGGGTGACCTTCTCCTCCTCGAACGTCGGCTCCGGGATGACCGGCACCTTCTGGAGGTAGTCGACGAAGAGCACCAGCCGGCGCTCCTCGTCGCCGCGATGCTCGTCCACGAGGGCGCGCAGGTTGTCGATGGTCGAGCCGGTGGCGGTGCCGCGCATGAGGTACAGGTTGCTGCCGTAGCGCGCGATGCGCTCCAGGCTGGGCCGCAGGCGCGGGTTGGTGCCCAGCTTGGCCTGGGTCCCGGTCTCGGCCGCGGCGGTGTAGCTGCCCAGGACCTCCTTCTTGACGTCCTGGATCTTCACCGCGCCCGACTTCTTCGGCAGGTTGGTGAGCGCCGACTCCATCGCGATCATGCGCTGGATCAGGTACTCCTCCTCGTGCTCGAAGCACACGTAGAGGACGGTCGCCTGGCCCGATGCCGCCATGTTGCGCGCCATCTGCAGCGCCATGGTCGTCTTGCCGGCGCCCTGGGCACCGCCGATCAGCATCAGCTCGCCCGGTCGCAGCCCGCCGCCGATCGTCTTGTCCAGCGGGACGAAGCCGGTGGCGATGGGCATGAACTCCTCGACGCGCCCCGAGGCGACCCGCTCGTTCAGGTTGGTCAGCACGTCCAGCGCGGAGCGTGGGGCGAGTGTTCCCTCCCCGACCTCCAGCTTCCAGTCGGCCGCGGATGCGGAACCGGCAACGGGCTCGTCGATCATCGGTGCAGGCAGCTCCACTTCTGTGCTCGGTCGTTTCGCGCGCCGTGCGGTGACACCGCGCAACGTTGGGGGAGTATACGACCCACTTCCTATCCCACGGAATGGCCCGATCGGGCTACCCGTGCGCCCTGGCCCGCCCTTTCCCCGTTCCCCGTCTGTGCCGGGTGCAGCCAATTGGGAGCGGAGGGCGAGCTGAGGCTACTGAGTGCCCTACCTGCATGCAGATCCCGCCTGAGGCACAGGAATAGCGAAGAGGCCCGGCCATGGACGGCCGGGCCTCATGCGGATGCGGAGCGGGGGATCAGGCCGGTTGCGGTGCCGGGCCGCGACGGCGCTTCGGCTTCTCCTCGCCGGGCTCCTCTGCCTCGCCGGAGACGTCCTCGCCCTCCGCCGCGGCCTCGGGTGCAACGGTCCGTCGCATGGTGGGGCTCGCGTCGCGCGGGGGCAGGATCCCCGTGAAGAGCGCCTCGAACTCCTCGTGCTCGATCGTCTCCTTCTCGACCAGGAGCGCCGCGAGCCGGTCGAGCACCTCGCGGTGCGTGGTCAGCGCCTCGGTCGCCCGCTCGTAGGCGCGGTCGATGATCTCGCGCACCTCTGAGTCGATGCGGGCCGCGACCTCGTCCGAGTAGTTGCGCTGCTCGCTGATCTCGCGGCCCAGGAAGACCATCTCCTCCTTCTTGCCGAAGGCCAGCGGGCCGAGCTTCTCGCTCATGCCGTACTGGGTGACCATCGCGCGGGCCAGCGCCGTGGCCTTCTCGATGTCGTTCGAGGAACCGGTGGTCGTGTCGTCGAACACGAGCCGCTCGGACACGTTCCCGCCGAGCATGCCGGCGATCTTGTCCTCGAACTCGGACTTGGAGTGGAGGTATCGGTCCTCCTGCGGGAGGCTCATGGTGTAGCCGAGCGCCATGCCGCGCGACACGATCGTGACCTTGGTCACTGGGTCGCACTTCGGCAGGACGCGCTGCACCACCGCGTGGCCGCCCTCGTGGTAGGCGATGATCTCCTTCTCCTCGTCGGTGATGATCCGGCTCCGGCGCTCCGGGCCGGCCACCACGCGATCGATCGCCTCGTTGAACTCGGCCATCCCGACGCTCTTCTTGTTGCGCCGCGCGGCCAGGATCGCCGCCTCGTTGACGAGGTTGGCCAGGTCCGCTCCGGAGAAGCCCGGCGAGCGCTTCGCCAGGGCCTCGATGTCCACCGTCTTGTCGAGCGGCTTGCCCTTGATGTGGACGTTGAGGATCTCCTTGCGACCCTTGATGTCCGGCCGATCCAGCACGACCTGCCGGTCGAAGCGGCCGGGGCGCAGGAGCGCCGGGTCCAGGACATCGGGCCGGTTGGTGGCGGCGACCACAATCACGTTGGTGTTCGTGTCGAAGCCGTCCATCTCGACCAGGATCTGGTTCAGGGTCTGCTCGCGCTCGTCGTGCGAGCCGCCCAGGCCGGCGCCGCGCTGGCGGCCGACCGCGTCGATCTCGTCGACGAAGACGATGCATGGCGAGTTGCGCTTCGCCTGCTCGAACAGGTCACGGACGCGCGAGGCGCCGACGCCCACGAACATCTCCACGAACTCCGAGCCCGAGATGGAGAAGAAGGGCAC
>DASUSP010000015.1:0-9279 GCA_036375035.1 Candidatus Limnocylindria bacterium | reverse complement strand
CCGCCCCGGACGCGCCACGCGGACGACGAGGGCCGGCTGCGACTCGTGGAGAGGGGCCGCGGCTTCGCAGATCTCGTATCGCTGGGCTTCGACGAGATTCGCCACCACGGGGGGCGCATCCCGGAGGTGGCGATCGCGCTGGGCGAGGCGCTGCGCACGCTGCGCCTGCTCCTGCCATCTGCGCTGCATCCGCCGCTGGCGGTCCAGGCAGGACTCCTGCGCGAGACGGTCGCGCTCATCGAGCCCGCGGGCGAACGGGTGCGGGTCGAGGCGCGCCTGCACGACCTTCTCGGCACATGAGCCGGCGGTACCATCGTCCACCATGCTGAAGCGCGCCGCCTACGGCGTCTCGATCGCGGGCACCCTGGTCGCGATCGTCATGCGCTTCGTGCTGGATGCCGATCCGACCCTCACCTTCGGCATCGCGGCGCTGGCGATCCTGGGGCTGGCGTATACCCTGGGCCACGCCACCGAGCAGCTCGGGGCGGCGGCCGGCCCGCGCATCGGCGGCATCATGAACGCCACGGTCGGGAACGTGGGCGAGATCATCATCGCCGGCTTCCTCATCCTGGACGGCAAGATCGAGATCGTCCACGCCTCGATCACCGGCTCGATCATCGGCAACCTGCTGCTGGTGCTCGGCGCATCGCTGCTTTTCGGCGGCCTGCGCAACGGCGTGCAGTCCTACGACGCCCAGGTGACCGGCATGAACGCCGCGTCGCTGATCCTGGCAACCATCGGCCTGGTCATCCCGGCGACCTTCGCCTTCCTCATCGGCGGCGGCGAGGGCACCGGGCCCGGCGACCCGGAGTTCTTCAGCATCGAGGCGCTGACAGTGGGCGTGGCCGTGCTGCTGCTGGTCACGTACGCGGCGCAGACGTGGTTCTTCCTCCGCTCGCCGGAGTCTCCGGCGGCGGCCCACGAGGAGGAAGAGCCGCCCGAGTGGGGATGGCGCATGGCGCTCGGCGTGCTGCTCGGCTCCGCGGCTGCCCTGACCGTGGTCAGCGAGATCCTGGTGCACACCCTGGAGCCGGCGGTGGAGTCGCTGGGGATCAGCGAGTTCTTCATCGGCATCATCGTGATCCCCGTGATCGGCAACCTGGCCGAGCACGTCGTGGGCGTGACCCTGGCCTGGAAGAACAAGATGAACTTCAGCCTCATCACCTCGATCGGCAGCGCCACCCAGATCGCCCTGTTCGCCGCCCCGGTGCTCGTCTTCTTCGGCCTGATCGTGGGCAACCCGGTGACGCTGGTCTTCAGCCCGCTGGAGGTGGTCTCGGTGGCGGTGGGCGTGATGATCGCGGCCTACATCGCGCTCGACGGCAAGTCCAACTGGGTGGAGGGCCTGCAGCTGGTGAGCGTCTACCTGATCGTGGCCATCGCCTTCTTCTTCCTCACCCCGTAGCGGCCGGGGCGGGGGCATCGGTCTATCATCGGCCGGCCGATGGATGACGCATGGACCGATGAGCCCCTCGACGAGCGCTGGGCGCGCAAGCGCGACCGGCTGGCCCGGCTGCTGAGGGTCGCCTCCATCCTCTACACGCGGGGGTCCGGGGAGAACGGGGTTGCGGTCACCGAGATCGCCGAGCTGACCGGCATGACCACGCGCACCATCTACCGCGACATCCGCGCCCTGGAGGATGAGCTTGGCGTTCCGGTCTTCCAGGCCGGGCGTGGCCGATACGGGATCGAGAAGAAGTACTTCCTGCCGCCCCTGCGCCTGACCCTGCCCGAGGCGGTGGTCCTGTTCCTCTCCAGCCGCCTGATCGCCCGATGGTCGGACGAGTACGACCAGGCCGTGATCAGCGCCTTCACCAAGCTGGCCGACCTGCTGCCGCAGCCGATCGCGCGGCACGTCACGGCGGCCATGCTCTCGGTGGGCCGCGCCGATCCCAACGAGCCATTCACCCGCAACTTCGCGCTGGTGGCCCAGGGCTGGGCCGATGGGCGGGTGTTGGAGTTCGACTACGAGCCGGCGGGAAGCGAGAAGCGACGCGCGCGGGTGCGCCCCTACTTCCTGGAGCCCGATGCCGCCGGGCGCAGCGTGTACCTGATCGGCTGGGACGAGACCGTCGATGCCATGCGCACCTACAAGGTGGAGCGCATCCGGTCCGCCACCCTGACGGCGGACCGCTACGAGATCCCCGACGACTTCGACCCGGACCGCTGGCTGGCGCACTCGTGGGGAATCTGGTCGTCGGACGGGACCAAGGTGGTCACGGTGCGCCTGCGCTTCGACGCCTCGGTGGCGCACCGGGTCCGCGAGTCGGTGTGGCACCGCTCGCAGCAGCTCACCGAGCTGGACGACGGCCGCGTGGAGCTGAGCGTACAGGTGGCCGGGATCGTGGAGATCCGGCCCTGGATCATGTCCTGGGGCGACGCGGTCGAGGTGCTGGAGCCGCCGGAGCTGCGCGATGTGGTGGCCAATGCCGTCCGGCGCCTGGCAGAGCGCTACGACTGATGCGTGCGAGCCTGGAGGTCGAGCTGAAGTACTCCGCCACGCCCGGGGCGCTGGCTGAGCTGCTGCGCACGCCGCGCCTGGGGCCCGCGCGCCTTGGCCAGCCAGCCAGCCGCGAAGAGCTTGACCGGTACCTTGACACCGCCGGCGGACGCCTCGCGGCGGCCGGCTGGGCCTGCCGCCTGCGCAGCGTGGACGGCCGGCACACGCTCTCGCTCAAGGGCCCGCCCCTGGGCGATGCGACCGGCGGGCTGCACCGTCGACGCGAGCTGGAGGGCCCGGCCAGCGCGGAGGCTCGGCCCCTGGCCTGGCCGGCGAGCCGCGCGCGAGAGCTCCTCCGCGCGCTCTCCTGCGACGAGCCGCTCGAGGAGCGGCTGGCGCTCGCGCAGCACCGCACCGAGCGGTCGGTCGAGCGGGACGGGCGGCGCGTGGCGACCCTCTCCCTGGACGAGGCCACGGTCCTGAGCCGCGGGCAGGCGGTGAGCCTGCTGCACGTCGCCGAGTGCGAGCTCGTCGCGGAATCCGGGGAGGACGAGTCCATGTGGCTGGCAGCCGCCCTCGGCGCGGTCCCCGGCCTGGTACCCGATCCGCGCTCCAAGCTCGAGCACGCCCTCGAGCTCGTCGGCAGCGGCGCCCTCCCCGACCGGTGAGCCGTCGTTCCCTCGAGATCGGCGCGCTGGTCATCGGGCTCGCGGTGTGGGCCTACCTCGGCTGGGACGGCTCGCTGTGGGACCCGCGCTTCCAGGTGCTCCTTCACCTGTGCGCCGCGGCGACCCTCGTCGGCCTGGTCGTGCTCCTCGTCTCCGGCGCGGAGCTGCCGCGAACCCAAATCGACCTGCCGATCCTGGCCCTGCTCGTCGCCTTCGGCATCGCCACGCTGTCGGCGGCGAACGCCGGCCTCTCTGCCCGGGCGCTGGCCGCGTCGACAGCCACCGCGGCGATGCTGCCGGTGGCGCTGCTCGCGCTTCGCCATCGGCCCGGCTGGACCGCCGCGATCGTCATCCTCCCCACCCTTGCGCTGGCCACCGGCTCGCTGGCGGTCATGGTCTGGCGTCGTCTGGAGTGGGTCCTGGCGGGCGGCCCGGGGCTCCCCCCGGTTCGCCTCCAGCACGAGGGGACGCCCTTCGGGTCGGTCGCCGTGCCGGCCTTCGTGCTGATGGCGGCCCTGCCGCTGGCGCTCCTCGTGCCGGACCCGCAACGCCGTCGCTGGCTCGTCACCGCGCTGCTGGCCGTCGGCATCCCCACGGCGCTCATCTCCGGATCGCGTTCCGCCTGGCTCACGATCCTGGTCGCGGGTGGCGTCCTCATCGCTCCCGGGCTGGGATCGCGCCTCCGCGGCATTGCGGCGGGGCGCCGACCCCTCGGCAGTGCGCCGCGCCGCGGACGCCTCCTGCCCATGCTGGCGGCCGCCGCGGGCATTGTGGCAGCGCTCGTTTTCGTCGGCCCGCGCCTGCTCGAGGCGGGCTCGCTGGGCTATCGTCTCTTCCTCTGGCGGGACACCCTGAACGCGTGGAACGCCGACCGGCTGTTCGGGGTCGGCCCCGGCGCGATGCCGTTCCTGCGGCAGGCGGCGGCGCCGGACCTCACCTTCCCGGTTCGGCAGCCGCACTCCCACAACGTGGCGCTCGGCATCCTGGGCGACGCCGGCATCATCGGCCTGCTGCTGGCGACGGGCCTGTTCGTCGCCTTCGTCGTCGTCGCCGGCCCGTGGCGCACGCGTAGCCTGCCGGGACGCGCAGCGTTCGCGGTGCTCATGGGCTTCGCGGTGGGCATGCTCTTCGAGGATCTGACCTTCCTGCCGAACTTCAACCTGCTCGTCATCGGGCTGGTCGCCATCGCCCTGGCCGATGCCGGCGCGGTGCGCTGGCTTCGCGCCGGACCGATGCCTCGGCGCCGCCGTCGTGCTGCAGCGATGGCCGCGGTCGCCGGCCTGGCCCTGGCGGTCCCGATGCTCGTCGGGGACGCCGCCGCAATCGCCTACCGTCTCGGTGTCGACGCGGCATGGGAGCGCGAGTGGCAACCGGCCAGCCGGTGGCTCCAGCGCTCGGTCGCGCTCGACCCCTGGCATCCCAGTGGACCGAAGGCCCTGGCCGTGGCCGCCGACCACGATGGGCGGGCCGGGTTGGCGCTGGCCGCGGCCCGAGAGGCGGTGCGCCTCAACCCCGGTGACGGCCCGACCTGGACGAATATTGCTCTCCTCTGCGCCCACGCCGGCGACGTGGCCTGCGCCAGGCATGCCGCGGAGCGGGCGGTGGCGAAAGCGGCAATCGGCCAGGAGCTCGTGAACGCCGCGGCGGTCTTCGACTCGCTCGGCGACACCGCGGCGGCCGATGCCGCCTACCGGCGTTCGGCACTCATGAACTTCTGGACGACGCTGACCCACCCCTGGCCACGGATGGTGGACATCGGGTCCGGCGAAATCGAGGAGCTCGGCGAGGCGGCGGAGCTGAACCAGGTGATCGCCCGCGCGGCGCAGGGCCAGCCGCTCGACCCGGAGGCCTACGAGGACCCACATGCCCGCCTGCTGGCCTTCGCGGTCCGCGGCGAGTGGGAGGCGGCCACAGCCGAGGCGGAGCGGGCGAAGCGGACCGCGAGGAACGTGGCCACCACCTGGGACCTCGCTGCCCTCCTCGTGCGACAGGGCGGCGGCGACCCCCAGCGGGAGCTGCGCATCGGGGAGATCGTGCGCGGACTGTCGCTGGTCGAGGGCGCGGCCGACCAGCCGCGGCTGAGCTTCGACATCGCCACCTTCCGTGCCTACCCCGGCGACGAGCTCGTCTCGTCGGCCGTACGGCTCCTGCCCGACGTGCCCTGGCCCTGGATCCTGGAACGCCTGCTGCCCGCCGGGGGAGGCTGACCCGGACCCCTACTCGCCCAGCGGCAGCCGCAGGATCAGCGCCAGCGTGGGGCGCGGGCGCGGCTCGGCCGGGACGATCGGCGCGCGAAGCCACGCTCCGCCGGCCGGACCAGATCGGTAGCGCGCGTCCAGGTGCCGCGCCGACAGCCCGTCGATCCCCAGCGAGGCGAGCGCCTCGGCGACCAGCGTGCCGTCCGCCTCGTAGCCTCGGCCCACCGTGGCGCGGTCACCGGGCTCCAGGACGGCCTCCAGCCAGCGGCGGCGGATGCGGAACGAGCGCCGGGTGACCGGCTGGCCGCCGGTCCACAGCAGGTCGCTGGCCACGTAGGCGGCCCGGCCGGGCAGGCCGCGGCCGTCGAGCCTGGCACGCAGCAGGGCCGGATCGGGGCGACCATCGTCGTCCAGGACCAGCAGCGTTCCGTCCAGCACCACCCCATCCTCGCCCAGCTGGGCCGTCAGCTCGGCGATCTCCGGGAATGCGGCCACTGCATCGGCCAGGCCGTCGACCTGCAGCCGCAGCGCGCCGCGCTCGACGAAGACGATGGCCCGCACGCCGGGCCACCACGGCTCGAAGAGATAGTCGCGGTCGTCGAAGGGCTCGTCGACCGGGCTCGGAACCATCGGCCGCACCGACGCCGGAAGCCGCTGGACGGGTCCCGGCTCGTCCGGGGGGACGGGGAGCCGGAGCTGCTCTCCGGACACCCGGGACGTCAGGCCGTCTTGCGGCGGCGGGCGGGCGCTTCCTCGGCCTCGGCAGCCTTGCCGCGGGCCTTGCGCTTCGTCGCCTTTGCGGGCTCGGCCTTCGCCGTCTTCTTCTTCGCGGCAGCCTTCTTCGTCGCGGATGCCTCGGCCTCGCCACCGGAGCGGCGCACCTCTCGGGCGGCGGCCACGCTGGCCTCCAGCGCGGCCATCAGGTCGCCGATGCGTGTCGGCTCGGTCTTCGCCGCGGGCTCCGGCTTCTCGCCGGCGACCTTGGCCTCGATCACGCCCATCAGCGCCTCGCGGTACTCGTCGCCATACTGCGCCGGGTCGAACTCGGACTCCATCGAGGCGATCAGCTGCTCGGCCATCTTGCGCTCGGCCGGCTTGATCTCGATCTGGTCCTCCGGAAGGTTCAGCTCCTCGAGGGATCGGATCTCATCGGGCCAGTGGAGGGTGTTGAGCAGGATCGTGTTGGCGAACGGGTTGAGGACGGCCAGCTGCTCGCGGTCCTTGAGGACGATCTTGCAGACGGCGGTCTTCCCGGTATCGGCCAGGACGGACTTGAGCAGGTAGAAGGCCTTTCGGCCGACCTCGTCGGGCTCGAGGTAGTAGGCCTGCTTCACGAAGCGCGCGCCCTTGGCCTCGGCCTCCTCCCCGTCGACGAAGGCCTCGATCTCGATGGAGCGCACCGTCTTGAGCGGCACCGACTCGAGGTCCTCCTCGGTGACGACGACGTACTTTCCCTTGCTCCACTCGTAGCCGCGCACCGTCTCCGAGCGAGGGATGACCTCGTCGTCGACGGGGCAGTAGATCTTCATCTGGATACGGGACAGGTCCTTCTCGTGCAGCAGGTTGAAGCCGATGCTGCTGCTCTCGGTCGCCAGGTAGAGCTTGACCGGGATGGTCACCAGCCCGAACTGGATCGCCCCCCGCCACATGGAACGCGCCATTCAGTGTCTCCAGGCTCCTCGGCCAAGCATCCTACACCCCGCCGGCTAGGACCATTCCGTCATTGCCCTGAGCGCGGAATGCAGCCCAGACTGCCCGGCATGGACGAGCAGACCGCAAGCCCCGTGCCCGCGCTAGCAGCGGACGCGGAAGAGCAGCGTGCCTACGTCCTCGAGGACGATCCCGACATCGCAGCCCTCGAGGCGGACATCCTCCGCGACCTGGGCTTCTCCGTGGTCGTCTGCAACCGGATCGTCGAGCTGGGCGATCTCATGGCGCTCGGGCTGCCCCACCTGCTGGTGGTGGACGTCATGCTGCCGGACGGGGATGGTGGCGATATCACCGAGCTGCTGCGAGACGCCTGGCCCGGCATCCCGGTCGTATTCGTCTCGGCCGCCAGCCGTGAACGGCTGGCCGAGCTGGCGCCGACCGGGCCGATCGTGGCCAAGCCGTTCGACATCGAGGCCTTCAGCGGTGCGGTGCTGGAGGCGATCGACGCCCCCCGCCGGCTGCGAACGGCCTCGTGAGGGGACGCGTCGTCAGGCGGTCATTCGGGCCCGGTGACCACGACCAGGGCGCTCACCGGGTCCTGGTCCCCGGGCGTGCGCTCGAGGCGGTAGCGATGCTCGATGCGGACCGACGCCGAGAGCATGGCGCTCACCGGGCAGTAGCGCGTGGCGGACAGCTCGACCGAGCGCCGCACCGCCTCCGGATCAATGTCCCCGGTGATGCGGTGCTCGACCACGATGGCGGTGAAGACCCGAGGGTGCTCGGTGGCCCGCTCCCCGGTGACCGCGATCTGGTAGGCGCCGGGAACCTGCCGCTTCTTGCGCAGGATGCTGGCCACGTCCATCGAGGTGCACCCGGCCAGCGCCGACAGCACGCTCTCCGCCGGGGAGGGTCCGGAGCGCTCGTCGCCGGCCTCCTCGGTGTCGTACGCGATGGTGAAGCCGGTGCCCGTCTGGCTGGAGACCCGCATGCCGGCCTCCGGATCGGTGAAGGTGGCGAGCGCGGTGTAGGTGCTCATGTTGGCAGCCTAGCAGTGGAGGGGTACCGATGCGCCTGATCCGTCCGGCCCGTTTTCGTCACGAACGGCGCTGGGCCGTTGCCCTGTCGCTCGGCATGCTGCTGGTCGGCCTGGTGGCCGTGCTGCTCATGAGCCTGCTCCCCGGGGAGCGGCTGAGCGCCATCGCGGCGTTGGGCGTGGCCGCGGCGCTGGGCGTCGGGGTGGGGCTGGCCTGGTTGATCCGCGCCATCTCCGATGTGCGGCGCCCGCCCGGCGAGGACCTGGCGCGGCTGCTGGCGCCGGCCTTCGACGACAGCTACGTCCTCATCCTCTCGCCGCGGCTGCCCGGCGTGTCCGACGACCTGGCCGCGCTGCTTGTGGGGCCGCCCGGGGTGCGCGCCATCGTGGCGCGGCGCTGGAGCGGCCGATACCGGGTCCGCGGCCGTGGCTGGGAGTACGACACCCGCGGCCGGGACGGATGGATACCGTGCCGCACCAACCCATCGTTCGAGTCCGTGGCAGTGGCCGACGAGGTGACCCGCTGGGCGCGTGGCGCAACCGACGATCCGGCCCTCGCGGTCACGCCGGCGGTGGCCTTCCCGCAGACGTCGAGCGTGATCGTGCTGGAGGAGCCCGAGGGCGAGATCGTGACCACCGACAACGCCCCGTGGTGGGCCCAGCGCATCGGGCGCGTGCAGCGCATGGACGCCGCTCGGGTCGCGCGCTTCGTGCAGGCCGTCGTGGACGCGGCCGATGCCACCGCCGCCTCGCGCGCGGCGACCGTGACCGCCGCGCCGTCCTAGGAGTCCGCCCCGGGCTCTTCGGGCTCGCGATGGAGCCAGCGCTCGGCCGTGTCGCGGTCGAGCACCTTCGCCAGCAGCTCGTCCGGTCGCTCGTCGTCGGTGACCAGGATCAGGTGCGCCAGGCGACGCTGGATGGCGACCGCCTCGGCCGTCCGCCCCAGCTCGGGATGCGCTCCCGAGACCACGGTGACCTCGGTCATGGCCATGAAGCGGTCACCGGCGTTGAGGATGCCGTCCATCGGCCGGCTGCCCTCCGGCACGTGGACCGCGCCCGTCAGCCGGAACGGCGGCAGCGAGAACTGGGCCCGTACCGCCCGCTTGGGGATGCGCATGTCGGGGCGGGCCGCCGGCTCGGTGGAGCCGACGATCACGAACAGCACCTCGTCCAGCGTGACGAGGACCTGCAGCGCGCCCAGCGTGGCGGTGGGGTCGGCGAACTCGCTGACCGTGGCCTGCTCGATGACCAGGTGCGACGACGTGTGCTGGTTGACGATGTCCGCCACCC
>DASUSP010000014.1:0-3835 GCA_036375035.1 Candidatus Limnocylindria bacterium | reverse complement strand
CGCTCAGGCCTCCAGGAACCGGCGCAGGAAGTTGCGCGTTGCCTCCTCGCGGGGAGCGTTGAGCACCTGCTCCGGTGGCCCCTGCTCGGCGATCACGCCCTCCTCCATGAAGACGACGCGGTCCGCCGCCTCGCGGGCGAAATGCATCTCGTGGGTGACCACGATCATGGTCGTGCCGACGTGGGCCAGCTCTTCCATCACGACCAGCACCTCGCCGATCAGCTCCGGGTCCAGCGCGGAAGTGGGCTCGTCGAAGAGCAGCACCTTCGGCTCCATGCACAGCGCCCGGGCGATGGCGGCGCGCTGCTTCTGCCCGCCGGACAGCCGGGCGGGGTATTCGTCGCGCTTGTCGAGCAGCCCCACCTGGTCGAGGTACTTCTCGGCGACCTCGATCGCCTCGTCGTGGCGCACGCCGCGTACCCGTGTCGGCGCCTCGATGCAGTTCCCCAGGACGGTCATGTGCGGGAAGAGGTTGAACTCCTGGAAGAGCATCCCGGTCCGCAACCGGATCTGCCGGATCTGCTCGCGGTGGTGTCGGCTGCGCGAATGCAGCGGATCGGCCTCGACACGCAGCCCGTCGACCTCCACCGCTCCGGAGGTCGGCTCCTCCAGGAAGTTGATGCAGCGGAGCAGCGTCGTCTTGCCCGATCCGGATCGGCCGATGACCATCACCGCCTCGCGCCGCCGGACCTCCAGGTCGATGCCGCGTAGCACGTGGTTGCGGCCGAACCATTTCTCGATACCGGTGACGCTGACCACCACCTCGCCCAGGTGGGCAGGCGGCGAGGTGGACGAGGTCGTCATCGGTCGCCCCGAGCCATGCGGCGCTCGAGGCGCTCCTGGAAGTAGCTCAGCACGATCGTCAGGATCCAGTACACCAGCGCCGCGATCAGCAACGTCTCGATGAACCGGAAGAAGCGCGTGCCCAGCGTGTCGGCCCGCCACAGGAGCTCCCGGACGCCGATGAAGCTGACCAGGGCGCTGTCCTTGATCATGGCGATGAACTCGTTGCCGATGGCCGGCGTGACGATCCGCACCGCCTGCGGGAAGACAATGCGACGCATCACCCACGACTCGCGCATCCCCAGCGCCCGGGCGGCCTCGCGCTGGCCGCGCGGCACCGCCTCGATGCCGGCGCGGAAGATCTCGGTCATGTAGGCGCCGTAGTTGAAGCCCAGGGCCACGATGCCGGCGGGGATGGCCGGCAGGATGATCCCGAACTGGGGCAGCGCGAAGAAGACGAAGAAGATCTGCACGATGAGCGGCGTGCCGCGGACCAGCGAGACGTACAGCGACGCGATCGCGTTGGGGACCGGGTTCGTGGAGAGGCGTCCCAAGGCCCCGATGACTGCCAGCACCGTGGCGAGCACGATCGAGGCCACGCAGACCAGGACCGTGTAGCCGGTTCCGCCCAGGATGTACGGGCCGTTGTCGGCGATGAAATCGGGATTGATCTTGCCAGCGGCGGTGAGCGCCACGACCAGCGCGCCGACCAGCCCGATCCAGACGCCGAAGAAGATGAGCCGGAAGCGCAGGCGAGCGCCGCGCTCGGCCGCCTCCACCTCCTCGATGAGGTAGCGCGTCGGCTTCTGGATGCTGGGTTGGGCCATGGGACGCTCCCGCTCGAAAAGGAGTGCCGGGCGAAGAGCCTGCTCTCCGCCCGGCACACGCGGTGTCGGGGACTACTGCTGCTTCGTCAGGTCCAGCCCGTCCTCGTCGGGGTTCTCGCACGGGTAGCTGCCGTCGGCGCAGAACCACTTCTTGCTCAGCTCGGTGAGCGTGCCGTCGTCGTGCATCTCGCCGATGATCTCGTCGATCGCCGCCACCAGCGAGTCGTTGTCCTCGATGGTGTTGTCGAAGGCCACGGCCAATGGCTCGTAGAAGACCGGTTCACCGATCTTGACCACCGGGTATCCGCCGGCGATCGCTCCCTCCACGGTGGTGGAGGAGCTCAGCCAGCCCTCGAACTCGAAGCGCCCGCTCCGCCAGGCATCGGCGCAGTTGACGTCGGTGTCGAAGGTGGTGCTCTGCGCGCCCTCCGGCGGATCGGAGACCTCTCCTGCCTCCTCCGTCAGGGTCAGGGCGCCGTCCAGCCAGTCGAGGTAGGTCGTGCCCGCGCCCACGCAGATCGTGGCGCCGGCCAGGTCCTCCAGCGAGCTGACGCCGCTGTCGGTGTAGGTCGCCATCTGGGCCGGGGTGTAGTAGTAGGGCTGGGTGAAGTCGATGACCGCCTTGCGATCCTCGGTGATGGTCATCGAGCCGACGCTCAGGTCCCATCGGCCCGACCAGTTGCCGGCGGTGATCGCCTCCCAGCTGGGCGTCTCGAACTCGATGTCCACCCCCAACCGCTCGGCGATCTCCTTGGCCACGTCGATATCGAAGCCCTCGAACTCCTCGGTCGTCGGGTTCAGGAACGACTGCGGCGGGTACTCCGGGTCGGTCGAGACCACGATCACGCCGGCCTCCATGATGCGGGCCAGGTAGTCGTCCTCGGCCATCGACTCGGCGGCACTCTCGGCGGCGCTCGCCGGTGCGCTGGCCGCGGCGCTCTCGCTTGCCCCCGGGGAGACGCTGCTGCCGCTCTGGCACGCCGCAAGGACGAGGGCCAGCGCGGGGAGCAGCGCGATGCGTCGTGAAAACATCGGGCTCATCCTCATCGGTGCTGTTCGGTCGGGACGTTGTAGCACTTCGGCGCCAGCGTTGTCACGGAGGATCGGCGCATCGGTACACTCGCGGCATGACGACCACCCGGGCGCCGCAGGCGCCATCGGTCCCGCTGTCGCGGGCGGCCACCCTTCCGGCGCGGTACTACCTGGACCCCGCGTACCTGGAGCTGGAGAAGGAGCGGGTCTTCGGCCGCACCTGGCAGCTGGTGGCACGGACCGATGAGCTGCAGCGCGTCGGCGACTTCGTGCCGGTGACGGTCGTCGACGAGCCGATCGTCATCACCCACGCGCAGGACGGTGAGCTGAAAGCGTTCTACAACGTGTGCCGTCATCGGGCCGGGCAGGTGGCGCTGACGCGGGGGAACCGCAAGAGCCTGCAGTGCCGGTATCACGGCTGGACGTACGGCCTGGACGGCGCGCTGCGCGCCTGCCCGGAGATGGAGGAGACCGAGGGGTTCCGCAAGGAGGACTTCGGGCTGATCCCGGTGCGGGTGGACCGATGGGGGCCGTTCGTGTTCGTCAACCTGGATCCATCGGCGCCTGCCCTAGCGGACGTGATGGGCGCCATCCCCGCCGAGGTCGCTGCGGCCGGCTACGACGTCGACCGCATGCGCCTGGTGGAGCGGCGCGACTACGTGATCGAGTGCAACTGGAAGGTGTACGTCGACAACTACCTGGAGGGGTACCACCTGCCGATCGCGCACCCGCAGCTGTACAAGGAGCTCGACTACGACAGCTACCGCGTCGAGGAGTTCCGCTACTACTCCAAGCAGCACGCGCCGATCCGCGAGCTGAAGCCGGGCGAAGAGCTGGGCCGCGACCGGCGTTACCTGCGGACGCCCGATGGCGAGGAGGATGCCCTCTACTACTGGCTCTTCCCGAACACGATGTTCAACATCTACCAGGACAACATGTCCTCGAACGTGATCCTGCCGCTGGGCCCGGACCGCACGCTCACCATCTTCGAGTGGTTCTTCGCCGAGCCCGGCACCGGGCCGGGGTGGGAGTCGATGCAGCAGACCATCGCGTTCTCCGACGAGATCCAGCAGGAGGACATCGTGATCTGCGAGCAGGTGCAGCGCGGCCTCCGCTCGCGGGCGTACGACACCGGACGGTTCAGTGCGAAGCGGGAGAACGGCGTCTACCACTTCCAGAACCTCGTCCGCGAG
>DASUSP010000013.1:0-4493 GCA_036375035.1 Candidatus Limnocylindria bacterium | reverse complement strand
GAGATCGGTCCGTGCCAATGGGCCGACCTGGCGCGCCGTCACGATGCCGTCTCGATCGATGAAGAAGGTCTCCGGCGGCCCGTAGATCCCGTAGCGCTCGGCGATCGCCTCGCCCGGATCCATGGCCGCCGGCCAGGCGGCACCCATGCGCTGCATGAACGTCCGGGCCGCCTCCGAGTTGTCGCGGAAGACGATCCCGATGACCGCCAGGCCGTCCGGGGCGTGGCTGCGCGCCGCCTCGTCGAGGAGCGGGAACTCGTCGACGCACGGCCCGCACCAGCTCGCCCAGAAGTTGACGACCACCGGACGGCCGCGCAGCTCGCTGAGCCGGATGGGATTGCCATCGAGGTCGGCCAGCGCGAAATCGGGCGCCTCGCTGCCGATGCTGGCACCGGCCGAGCCGGCGTCGCGCGACAGCAGCAGCGCGCCCCAGGCGCCCAGAACGAGCAGCGGTAGCAGCGCGGCTGTCACAAGCCACGAGCGCGGGACGCGGCTGCCCAGCCGGTCCGCCGCGGCGCGCGACGGCTTCAGGATCCGCCGGGCCGTGCCGCGGCTTCCCGTCGTGGCGACCGTCATCGCTGAATCAGTGCGCCCCCGTGTCGTGCGACCCGTGCTCCGTGTCGATCCACTCCCGGTTGGCCGCGCGGACCCAGGCCCAGATGCCCAGCACGAACACCACCAGCCCCAGCGGGGCGAGGATCGGGTGGGCGACACCGGAGATCGCGCCCAGCACCGGGAGATCCCACGGCTCCTCCGGCTTGAAGCTCAGCCCGGCGCCGATCAGCACCGCGCCCACCGACATCACGACCGGCAGCGCGCTGGGGGCCGGCAGGTGCACGCCCTTGGGCGGCGTCGTCCGTCCGGCGGCGCGACCGCCGCCCCGCAGGGTGACGGCGAAGACCACGGCCAACACCAGGACGATACCCAGCCCCAGGACCAGGAAGCCAATGGCGGTGTCGTTCACGGCATCGGCCTCCTACTTGAGGATGTAGAGGGTGGTGAACAGGGCGATCCAGACCACGTCCACGAAGTGCCAGTACATGCTCACCGCCTCGACCGCGACGTGGTTTCGCGCGCTGAACTGACCCTGCATGGCCCTGGCCAGGATGATGGTCAGGCCGATGGCGCCGCCGAAGACGTGCGCCCCGTGGAAGCCGGTCAGGGTGTAGAAGACGGTCCCGAACACGCCGTCGCTGATGCCGAAGCCCAGGATCGAGTAGTCGTACAGCTGGCCGATGAGGAACGCCACGCCCAGGAGCAGCGTCACCGCGGTCCACATCCGCAACGCGCCCTGATCGCCGCGCCGGATGGCCCACACGCCGAACTGCATCGTGAAGCTGGACGCCACCAGCACCAGCGTCAGCGGCAGCGCAATGGGCAGCATCTCCAGCTCGTGGGCTGGGGGCGGCGGCCCCCACTCCCCGACGAACGAGGCTCGGGCGTTGAAGTAGGCCGCGAACAGCCCGCCGAAGAACATCACCTCCGACGCGATGAAGAGGAGCATCCCCACCAGCGGGGTGGGCATGCCCGCCTCGCGCCGGGCGGCGACGTCGGCCGCGGTCGGCCCGATGTCGGCGCTCTGGCTGGTCGGCGCCTGGACGCTCATGAGTGTCCTCCCTCGGCGACCACCGGCTGGGTGGCCAGGTGCTCGGCATCGTGCCTATGGCGCAGGTCGAAGACCGGCCGCTCGCTGCGGATCGGCGGCAGCCGATCGAAGTTGTAGGGCGGCGGTGGCGAGGTGGTGGCCCACTCCAACGTGTTGGCCTCCCACGGGTCGTCACCGACCCGCTCGCCGTTGATCAGCGTGGCCACCACGTTGACCAGGAAGGGCAGGACGCTGATCGCGATCATGAAGGCCCCAACGGTCGAGACCATGTTCCAGAAGGTGAAGCCGGCATCGGGCGAGTAGTCGGCGATACGACGCGGCATGCCGCTGATGCCAAGCGGGTGGAACGGGAAGAAGGCCAGGTTGAACCCGACGAAGTGGATCCAGAAGTGGACCTTACCGAGCCGCTCGTTCAGGCGCCGTCCCGTCATCTTCGGGAACCAGAAGTACGCCGCCGCGAAGACGCCGAAGACGCTGCCACCGAAGAAGACGTAATGCAGGTGCCCCACCACGAAGTAGGTGTCCTGCACGTGGAAGTCGACCGGCGGCGAGGCCAGCATCACGCCGCTGATGCCACCGATCAGGAACATGGTGATGAACCCGATGGCGAAGAGCATGGGCGTGGTGAAGCTCAGCGAGCCGCGCCACAGGGTCGCCATCCAGTTGAACATCTTCACCCCGGTCGGCACCCCGATGAGCGCGGTCATGAAGGCGAAGAAGAGCAGGAACACCTGCCCGGTGGTGAACATGTGGTGGGCCCACACGCTGAAGCTGAGCAGGCCGATGGCGATCGTGGCGAACACGAAGGCCCGGTAGCCGAAGAGCGGCTTGCGGGCGAAGACGGGGAGGATCTCGCTCACCACGCCCATGGCCGGCAGGATGACGATGTAGACCTCGGGGTGGCCGAAGAACCAGAAGATGTGCTGCCACAGGATCGGGTTGCCGCCCGCCGCCGGGTCGAAGAAGCTGCCGCCGTAGTTGCGGTCGATGAAGAGCGCGATCAGGCCGGCGGTCAGCACCGGCGTGGCGAGCAGGATCAGGGTGGCGGTGACCAGCACGGTCCACACGAAGATCGGCATCCGGAACAGGGTCATGCCCGGCGCCCGCATCTTGAAGATGGTGGCGATGAAGTTGACCGAGCCCAGGATTGAGGCCGTGCCCACCAGGGTGAGGCCGATGAGCCACAGGTCGGTGCCGACGCCCTCCGCGTAGCGAGCGTTGGAGAGGGGCACGTACAGGGTCCAGCCCTCGGCCGCCGCCCCGCCGAACAGGTAGCCGGAGAAGATCAGCCCCCCGCCGAGCGGCAGCAGCCAGAAGCTCAGGGCGTTGATGCGCGGGAAGGCCATGTCCGGGGCGCCCAGCATCAGCGGGACGATGTAATTGGCGAAACCCGCCAGGACCGGGACGATGAACAGGAAGATCATGATCGTCCCGTGCATGGTGAAGGCCTGGTTGTAGGTCGCCTCGTCCAGGAACTGGAGCCCAGGGACGGCCAGCTCGGATCGGATGACGAGCGCCAGGATCCCGGCCGCGAAGAAGAACAGGAAGCTGTTGAGGATGTACAGGATCCCGATCTTCTTGTGGTCGACGGTGGTCAGCCAGTCCATCACCCAGGAGCGGCTGAACGCGCCGGTCCTGGGAGCCAAGGTGGTGGTTGCCATCGGATCCTCGCTCGCTACTGGACGGTCAGGGTGCCGGTCATGTCCGCCACCGGGTGGAAGTCACAGATGTAGGTGTACTCGCCGGCCGGCAGGGCCGGGATCTGGTACGTGATCGTGGCGTCCGGCCCGGTGATCGCCTCGCCGGTGAAGAGCTTCTCGCCGTCGGCGTCGAAGATCGAGACGTTGTGCACCACGCCCTCCAGGTTCGTGAACTCGATCTGGAAGGCGGTGTCGGCCGGCGCGCTCAGCTGCTTCGTGTCGAAGGCGATCTGGTCGGCGGAGATCTCCAGGGTTGGGCCGCCGGGCTCGCTCGAGGGGGCGGGCGTCTCGCCGGCCTGGGCGGCCGCCAGCCACTCGTCGAAATCGGCCCGCGACATGGCCTCCACGGTGAAGGTCATCCGCGCGTGGAGGTCGCCGCAGAACTCGGCGCACTGCCCGGTGTAGGTGCCCGGCTCCTTGATGGTGAACTCCAGCTCGTTCATGGGCTGGTCGCTCACCGGCGGGAACATGTCCCGCTTGATGAGGAACTGCGGCACGTAGAAGGAGTGGATGACGTCCGAGGAGGTGAGCAGCAGGCGAATCGGCTCACCGGCGGGCACCACCATGGCGGGCGGGGCGGCCGGGCTGCCGACGATGCTCACGTCGTTGGCCGCGTCGTCGTCATCGTCCAGGTAGCGGAACTGCCACTGCCACTGGAAGCCGGTGACCTCGATGGTCAGCCCCGGGTCTGGCTCGCGGGCCTCGACGCGGCCAAGGGTCACGGCCGACAGGATGAACAGGACCAGCACGATCACGGTGGGGATGGCGGTCCAGATCACCTCGACCAGGTTGTTGCCGTGCGTCTGCGCGGGCAGCCGGTCGTCCCGGCGCCGGTAGCGGAAGATCGCGTAGACGATGAAGGCCTCGACGCCGATGAACACCGCCACGCCCATGGCGAAGACGATGTTATAGAGCGTGAAGACCGATTCGGCCGTCTCGGTCTCGGGCTCCGGCGGGATCATGCCGCAGCCCGCCAGGAAGACGACCAGCAGCAGGAGCGACCCGCCACGCAGGGGGGTCCACCATCGGGAAAGGACCGTACTTCGTCCCATCAGCTCGTCTCGAGGCTCCTCAGGTCACGGGTGTGGCACGGGCTCGGTCGAGGCCCGCGTCGACTCGTCAGCGGGGCGCGCACGTGCAGGCGGGCTGACGGCGGCACGGCGCCTATTGTAACGATCGCGCGGCGC
>DASUSP010000012.1:0-13012 GCA_036375035.1 Candidatus Limnocylindria bacterium | reverse complement strand
CTCGTCCCGCGAACGAAAGAGAGGCCCCACCGGTCGAACCGGCGGGGCCTCTCCGCGCGTGGCCCTACCCCTTGGCGGCGAAATCGAGCGCCAGTCTGACCAGGGTCGAGACGGTCGTCCCCAGCGCTCCCTTCGGGTTGGCCGCCTTGTCGGAGGTGAGATAGGCGCTGCCGCCGATGTCCACGTGCACCCACGGCACCGTGGCGAAGTCGGACAGGAAGACGGCGCTCTTGATCAGGGACCCGTCGCGAGTGCCGGAGTTCACGATGTCGGCATGGGCCGAGTCGTATGCGGGTCGATACTCGCGCGCCAGGGGCATCTCCCAGAACCACTCGCCGGTGGCGTCGGCGGCCCGCTGGACCTTCTCGCCCCAATCGCGCGGCTTCGCGAAGTAGCAGCTGATCAGTTCGCCGAAGGCGACCGCCGCTGCTCCGGTGAGGGTCGCCACGTCCACCATGTGGGTCGCCCCCTGCGTCTCCGCCCAGGTCAGCGCGTCGGCCAGGATCAGGCGTCCCTCGGCATCGGTGTTGATGACCTCGATGGTCATGCCGTTCATGGCCTTGACCACGTCGCCGGGACGTTGGGCGTTGCCACCGGGCATGTTCTCGACCATCGGCGCCACGGCCATCACCGGCGCGTCGGGCGCGATGCGGGCCAGGGTCCTGATGGCGGCCATCACGGCGGCCGCCCCGGACTTGTCGTGCTTCATCTCCTCCATCTTCTCGGAGGGCTTGATGCTGATCCCGCCGGAGTCGAAGCAGACGCCCTTCCCGACGATCGCCAGGCGCCGCTCCGGGGAGGCCTTCTCCCACCCGGGAAGTCGGACCGCGATCAGGCGAGGCTCGTGGGTCGCGCCCTGGCCGACGCCCAGCAGCGCTCCCATCCCCAGCGCCTCCATCTCGGGGACGCCCAAGACCTCGACCGCGCAGCCATCGGCCTCGAGCTCGCGCGCGACCTCGGCCATCTTCTCGGGGTAGAGGTCATTCGACGCCCGGTTGGCCAGGCTTCGGCCGAACTCGACGCCCTCGGCCATGTGCAGCGCGCGGTCCAGCGTGGCCTGGTCGGGCGCGTGTTCGCCCAGCAGCACGACCTCCTGGACGCTGCGCAGCATCGCCTCGGTGTCGCGCTTGCGGCCGTAGAACACGTGGGGCCGGTAAGTCCCCTGGCGAGCGCCGATGGCCGCCGCCACGTAGGCGTCGTCCTCCTCGCCGTCGCGCAGCCACAGGGCCATGCGCTCGACACCCCGGCCCTGCAGCCGTCGCGTGGCCGTCGAGGCCATGCGGCGCGCGCGCCAGGGGCCGCGACCCCGACGGACGCCGTTGACCAGCAGGATCTTCGGTGCCGCGATGGAGCCTCCGTCGATCAGGGCGGTGTAGTGCTCCAGGATGTTGAACTCGCCCCACTCGATGGCCTGGCTGATGACTCCCCCAGCGGCGGCATCCAGCGCCGCCAGGTCGCCGCTGATCTCGGCGTCCTCCTTGTAGATCGGTACCGCCAGCACATCGGCCTGGACCGATGCAGGGTCTGACGACTCAGCGCGGAAGCGCATTCAGGGTCTCCTTGGGATGTCTCTCTGAACGGCAGGCGACGGCGCCAGGAAATCGGGCGCCATCGGTCAAACGAGTATAGACCGATGCTCCCGCCTCACCGAGATCGATAGGCCTGCATCACGAAGCGTGAGCCCTCGGCCACCACGGTGCCCGCGGCGGGGTCCTGGGCGTAGATGCCGGGGGTCTGCCCGGGCACGACGCGCCACTCGATGCGCCACGCCAGTCCGGCGGCGCGTGCGGCGGCCTCCGCCTCCGCCTCGCTCATGCCGATCGTGTTCGGCACGCGCACCGTGCCGGGTGCCAGCGTCTCCTCGGCCGGCGTGCCGGTGGTACTCGACGAGGCCCCCGGAGCGCCGCCGCCGTCGCTGCCGGGGCCCAGAAGCAGCGCGCCGGCGATCACCAGCGGCAGCGCGACCGCGGCCAGCAGCGCGACGGTGGGACCGACGCGCGAGCGACGGGGCGCGACGCGTGCCGGGCGCGATGTTGCGGTGGCCGGGCCGGGCGGGACGACGGCGTGGACCGCGGTGGTGTCGTCGGCCCCGGGCCGCGCGTCACGTGGCTCCCGTTGCGCGGCGGCGGCGGATTCCAGGGCCCTGGCCATCGCAGCGGCCGATTCGAAGCGCCGCGGCGGCTCCGTCCGGAGGGCCTGCAGCACGGCGTCGTCCAGCAGGGGGACGACCCCGGCGGCGAGCTCCGACGGCGGCGCCACCGGGCCGCGCCGATGTGCGGCGGCCACCTCGTCGGGAGAGCCACCGGGGAACGGCACCCGGCCGGTGAGGCACTCGTAGAGCAGCACCCCCACCGCGAACAGGTCGCTGGCCGGCGTCAGCTGGTCCCCGCGCAGCTGCTCCGGCGACATGGCGTGCAGGGAGCCGATCGAGGTCCCCCCGTCAGGTGGCCGATTCAGCGGCCGGGCGATGCCGAAGTCGATCAGCTTGGTGCCGTCGGGTCCGACCATCACGTTCCCCGGCTTCACGTCACAGTGCACCAGGCCGTGGGCGTGCAGCGGCTCCAGGCCGGCCAGCACGTCGCGAGCCGTGGCAATCGCCTCGAGCGGCTCGAGCCGCCCGCGCTCGCGCAGCAGCGACCGGACGGAGCGGTGCCGCTCGAGCAGCTCCATGACCATGAAGCCCAGCCCGCCGTCGCTACCCGAGTCGTAGACGTGGGCCAGGTTGGGATGCGAGAAGCTTGCTGCGACACGCGCTTCGGACAGGAATCGGTCGGCAAACTCGGGATCGTCGGCGTAGGGGGGTGCCAGCACCTTCACCGCCACCGGACGCTCCAGCCGCAGGTCGGTGGCGCGGTACACGCGGGCCATGCCGCCGCGCGCCAGCGCCTCCTCGATCCGGTACCGATTCCCCAGCGTCCGGCCGAGCAGGGCGTCCGGGTCACGGCCTGCGAGGCTCATCGTTGGCTCCCCGTCTGCAGGAGCGATGCCACGACGGCCCGCGCCCGCTCGACCTCGGCCAGCGCGTCGGCGAGGCGGCGCATGGGCGTCGCGGTCAGCGCGGAGCCGGCCTCGCTCAGGCTGAGGCCCAGCGACACGTCCGCCCGCCGCGCCTCCTCGGCTGCGGCGGCGTAGTCCGCCGCAGCCTCGCGAACCCCCTCAGCATCCCCGGCCAGTGTGGCCTCGGCGATGGCATCGGCCGCGACGATCATCCGGTCCGTGGTCTCCAGCCAGAGGTCCAGCGTCACCGGCGCCGGCTCCCAATCGGCCAGCACCGCACGGGCTTCACGCGCCTCCTCGAGCGGCGCGAGCGCGGCGGCGGGATCGTTGTCCTCCAGGGCGGCCAGTGCGGACCCCAGTCGCTGCAGGGTGCGCTGCGCCGCCCGCCGCCGCTCCACGAACGGGTCGACCGCGCCGGCCGAGTCGCGCAGCTGGTCGGCGATGCTTGCCAGCTGCCCCGGCTCGGGGACGATGGGGATGCTGATGCCCGCCCGGGTGGCCGCCGCCGTCCCACGCAGGCGGTCCATGGCCGCCACCGCCGCCGCCGATTCGGGGGCCGCGGCGTCCAGCAGCCGCGCGGCCTCGGTGAGCGACGAGGCAGGCGGGTCGTCGCCGTCGAGCACCAGCGCGGCTCCCCGACGGGCCTCGTCGCGCGCCGCCTGCAGCGCCTCCTGCAGGGCGAGGAGCGCGGCGTCCGCCTCCTCGGCACGCGCGACCAGCGCCTGCTGTCGCGCCCACTGCGCCGCCGGGTCGGCCGCGGCCGGATCCGCCGGGCGAGCGGCCAGCAGCGCGCCGAGCAGGAGCGCAACTGCGACCCCGACCAGGGTCCGCGGACCCGGGGCTCGGCGCGAGGCGGCCACCCGTATCATGCCGGGATGCATCCGCCGGCGCTCGACGAGGCGAGCTTTCGACAGCTGCCGAAAGCCGAGCTGCACCAGCACCTGGACGGCTCGGTGCGACCGGCCACCGCCGTCGAGCTTGCCGCCGAGGCGGGAATGGTGCTCACCCACGCGGAGGCGGGTGCGCGGATGGTCGGTCCGGAGCGCTGTGCCGACCAGGCCGAGCTCCTCACCTTCTTCGACCTTCCGATCGCCCTGCTGCAGAGCGCCGACGCCCTGCGCCGGGCGTCTCGCGAGCTGGTGGAGGACCTGGCGGCGGACGGGATCCGGTACGCGGAGATCCGCTGGGCACCACGCCTGCACCTGGAGCGTGGCCTGTCCGTCGCCGACGTGATCGAGGCCGTCGCCGGCGGCGTCGCGGACGCGCGCCCCGCGCCTGAGGCGGGTGCCGCGATCGTGGTCGGGCTGATCGTGACGGCCATGCGCTCCCACCCACCGGGCGCCAACGTGCTTCTGGCCCGCACCGCGGCCGACTTCGGTCCCCCGCTGGTCGGCTTCGACCTGGCGGGCCCCGAGGCGCAGTGGCCGGCCCCGCCGCACGCCGCCGCCTTCCGGGCAGCGGCCGAGGGGGGGCTGGCGCTGACCGCCCATGCCGGCGAGGTGCCAGGCCCGGAGCGCGTCCGCGAGGTCCTCGCCTTCGGCGTTCGACGGATCGCGCACGGGGTGACGGCGGCTGACGACGAGGCACTGCAGGACGCGCTGCGGGACGCCGACGTGACGCTGGACCTGTGCCCCACCTCCAACGTCCAGGCCGGCATCGTCGGCTCGATGGCGGAGCACCCGCTGGCCCGGCTGCATCGGTCGGGAGTGAGCGTGACGCTGTCGACCGACGATCGGACAGTGACCGGCACCAGCCTGAGCCGGGAGTACGCGCGGGTGGTGGAGGCCCTGGGGCTCGCCCCCGACGAGATCGCGGCCATCGCGCTGAACGGCTTCCGGCGCGCCTTCGCGCCGCCGGCGGTGCTGGGCGGCCTGGTCGCCGAGGCGGAGGCTGCCTGGCGGGACTGGGCCACCGCTACCATCAGCTGAGCGCCAGTCCCAGCAGCCGGCCGACGGCCGCCGGATCGGCCGCCACGTGATCGGGCCGGCGCTCGCCCACCAGGTCCGCGGCTGCCGCCGAGTCGACCACGCCGGTCAGCACCAGGATGGACGCGATCCCGGCGCGGCGTGCCGCCAGGAGATCCGCGTCGGGGTTGTCGCCAATCACCAGCGCGTCCTCCGGCGCCACGCCGTCGTGTTCCAGGATCGCCTGGAACATGGCCGGCTGCGGCTTGCCGATGACGAGCGGCTCCACGCCGCTGGTCGCGGCCAGCGCCGCCACGATCGCCCCGGCGCCGGGGACGAAGCCTTCCGGCGTCGGGTAGCGCAGGTCGGCGTTGGTGGCCACGAACAGCGCTCCGGCGCGGATGGCGGCGGCCGCGATACCCAGCCGGCGGTAGTCGATCTCCCGGTCCAGGCCGCTGACCACCGCGTCATAGCCCTCGGGAAGCGTGCCGCCATTCCAGTCGACTGGGGCGGCCTCCGCCACGGGCGTCACGTCGAAGGCCCCGGCACGCAGCTCGGCGACCAGGCCCGGGGCACCCACCGCCAGGATGCGACGAACCGCTGGGAGATGGGCGCGCAGGTGCTCCACGGTGGCAGAACTGGAGGTGACGATCTCCTCGCGGCCGGCCGTGATGCCGTGGCCCGCCAGGCGCCCCACGTACTCGTCCCGCGTGGCCGACGAGTTGTTGGAGGCAAAGCGCACAAGCAGGCCACGGTCCCGCAGGGCGTTCACCAGATCCGGCGCGCCGGGGACCGCCTGGTCGCCGCGATAGACCACGCCGTCCAGGTCGAAGATGACCAGTCGTGGTCGCAGCGGGCCGTCGCCGGAACGTGGCATCCAACCGATCATACGGGCCGCGTCCGGCCCGTATGCGCGCCGGGTCGCGGGACATGTGGCCCGTCGGCGGCGTGCCGAATGACCTTGAGGCCCAGCTTGTCCCGGCGGTATCATGCCGCGAGTTCGTGTCGGTCCTCACAGGGCCGGGCCGGTGCGAGGCCGTTCTTCGCGATCGGCCCTCACGTTGTCCTTAACGGAGGATGAGGAACATCCATGCGGAACACTCGTAGATACGGCGCGCTTGCCGTATTCGCCATCTTCGCGCTCGTGCTCGCGAGCTGCGACGGAATCGGAGGAGGAGGGGGCGGAGAAGACCTCAAGATCGGCCTGGTGACCGACGTCGGCACCATCGATGATGCGAACTTCAACCAGTTCAGCTGGGAGGGCGCCAAGGATGGCGCCGAGGCCATCGGCGCGCCCGAGCCGCAGTTCGTGGTGAGCACGGCCTCCGCCGACTTCGCCCAGAACATCCAGAGCTTCATCGACCAGGACTACGACATCATCGTGACGGTCGGGTTCGCCCTGGGTAACGACACGACCATCGCCGCGAAGGCAAACCCGGAGGTCAAGTTCATCGGCGTCGACCAGTCCGTCTGTGTCACGCCCGAGGGCGATCCCGATTCGACCTTCGCCTGCGAGGGCAACGCCGCCGAGCTGCTCCCGAACTACCAGGGTCTCGTCTTCCGCGAGGCGCAGGCCGGTTACCTGGCCGGCATCGTGGCGGCCGCCATCAGCGAGTCCGGCCACATCGCGGCCATCGGCGGCACCGCCGTCGTTCCCGCGGTCCCCGACTACATCGGCGGCTTCCACAACGGCGCGCTGTCGGTCAACCCAGACATCGAGGTTAGCGTCCAGTACGTGAGCGAGGCGCCCGACGCGGCCGCGTTCAACGACCCGGCCGGCGGCAAGGCGTTCGCCGAGCAGCTGCTCCAGCAGGAGCCTGACATCGACGTGCTCTTCCAGGTCGCGGGCAAGACCGGCAACGGCGTGCTCGAGGCGGCCTGCGACGCGGGCATCTGGGGCATTGGCGTGGACGTCGACCAGTACCAGTCGCTGCCCTCGGCGCAGGAATGCATCGTGGTCAGCGCCGAGAAGAAGCTGCAGAAGGCCGTCGACGATGCCATCCAGCGCATCGCCAACGAGGAGGACGAAGGCGGCACCATCGTCCTCGACGCGGCCGTCGACAGCGTCGGCCTCTCGTCCTACCACGACAAGGAGGACATGATCACCGACGAGACGCAGACCGCCATCGACGAGGCGTTCGAGGCCATGAAGTCTGGAGACCTCGATCCCTGCGAGGGTGACGGAGCCTGCTTCGGCGAATGAGGCGCCGGTAGTAACGGCGTTGAGCTCAACGAGCGGGCCTGCCCCACGGGGCGGGCCCGCTCTGCACATTGCGAGAGTGGCGAGATGACCGACGGCGGCACCAGCCAGCCCCGCCCGGCCCTGGAGATGCGCAACGTGACGAAGCGCTTCCCGGGGGTGCTCGCCAACGACGACATCAGCCTGGACGTGAGGCCGGGCGAGATCCACGCCCTGCTCGGCGAGAACGGCGCCGGCAAGTCGACGTTGATGAACATCCTGTACGGGCTGATCTCCCCGGACACCGGCGAGATCCTGCTCGACGGGAAGCCGGTGGAGATCCGCGACCCGCACGACGCGATCCGGCGCGGGATCTCGATGGTCCACCAGCACTTCATGCTGGTCCCGGTCATGTCGGTGGCCGACAACATCCTGCTCGGCGAGGAGCCGATGGCGGGACCGATCTTCATCGACCGCGAACAGGCGCACCGGCGCATCGAGGAGCTGGGGAAGGCCTTCGGCTGGGAGATCGACCCCGACGACCGGGTCGGCAGCCTCTCGGTCGGCTGGCAGCAGCGCATCGAGATCCTCAAGGCGCTGTACCGCAACGCGCGCATCCTGATCCTGGACGAGCCGACCGCGGTCCTCACGCCCCAGGAGACCGAGGAGATCTTCGGGGTCCTTCGACGCCTCCGCTCGGAGGGCTACGCGATCGTCTTCATCAGCCACAAGCTGTACGAGGTCCTGGCGGTCGCGGACCGCATCACGGTCATCCGTCGCGGGAAGGTGGTCGGCACCCGGATCCCATCGGAGACCGACGAGGACGAACTCGCGGAGCTGATGGTCGGCCGCGAGGTCAGCCTGACCGTGGACCGGGGTGAGAGCCATCCGGGCGAACCGGTCCTGGCGGTCGAGGGCCTGCAGGTCCGCGATGATCGGGGCCGAGAGGTCGTCCACGGGGTTGACCTGGAGGTACGCGCCGGGGAGATTTTGGGCATCGCCGGAGTGGCCGGAAACGGTCAGAGCGAGCTGGTCGAGGCCGTCATCGGGCTCCGGCACACGACCGGCGGCAGGATCATGCTGAAGGGCAGGGACGTGACCGGTGCCAGCCCGCGCGAGCTTCACGCCCTCAACGTCGACTTCGTCCCCGCCGATCGCCATCGCTACGGGCTGGTGCTCTCGTACCCGCTCACCGACAACCTGGTGCTGACCACGTACCACGAGGAGCCGTACTCGTCGGGGATCCGGCGCAACGACGAGGCCATCGCCGAGCACGCCCGCAAGGCCATCGAGGAGTACGACGTCCGCACGCCGTCGGAGCTGGTGGACGCCGCGACGCTGTCGGGCGGCAACCAGCAGAAGCTGATCGTCGCCCGCGAGTTCTCGGGCGACACCGAGCTGCTGGTGCTCGACCAGCCGACCCGCGGCCTGGACGTCGGCAGCATCGAGTTCATCCACAAGCGAACGATTGCCAAGCGCGACCAGGGCACGGCCATCATGCTCGTGTCCGCTGAGCTGGACGAGATCCTGGAGCTGTCGGACCGCATCGCGGTGATGTACCGCGGCGAGATCGTGAAGGTCCTGGACGCACGCACCGCGAGCCGCGAGGAGGTCGGCCTGCTGATGGCCACCGGCGGACGCCAGGATTCGTCGCCGCGGCAGGAGCCGGCGGCATGATCCAGCGCATCCGCAACGTGGTGACCCTGCCGCTCCTCTCGATCCTTCTCGCGCTGCTGATCGCCGCGTTGCTGATGATCGTCTCGTCGCCCCTGGTCCGCGGCCGGTTCGATCCACTGCTCCCGCTCGTCGCGTATTGGGCATTGCTGCAGGGGGCCTTCGGCTCATTCAACGGCATCGTCCAGACCGTCGTCAGCGCCACGCCGCTGATCCTGGCCGGACTGGCGGTCGGCGTCGGCTTCAAGGCAGGCCTGTTCAACATCGGGGCGCAGGGCCAGTTCCTGATCGGCGCTGTGACGGCCGCAGCCGTCGGCGCGTTCCTGGCCGATTCGTCCGGGCTGGTGGCGATCCCGGCCGCGCTGCTGGCGGGGCTGCTGGCCGGGGCGATCTGGGGATTCATTCCCGGCGCGCTGAAGGCGTACACCGGTGCCCATGAGGTGGTGACCACCATCATGCTCAACTACATCGCGCTGCAGACGGTCGCCTACCTGGTCCAGGGCCCGCTGCGCGCCACCGGGGCGTCGTTCGCGCGCACACCGAGCGTCGGGAACGCCGAGCTGCCGATCCTCCTGGGGCGGAACGGCCACCTGGGCATCATGTTCGCCGCCATCGCCGTTCCGATTGCCTGGTGGCTGCTCTATCGCACCACGGTCGGGTTCGAGGTGCGCACCGTCGGCGCCAACCCCGACGCGGCCCGCTACGCCGGCATGAGGCCGCGGCTGGTCATCATGCTCACCATGGCCTTCTGCGGGATGCTGGCGGGGATCGCCGGTGCCGGCGAGATCCTGGGGATCACCGGCTACATGCCCGCCGGTTACTCGACCAATGTCGGGTTCGACGGCATCACCGTGGCCCTGCTCGGCCGGGCCAACCCGATCGGCATCCTGTTCGCCGGGCTGCTGCTCGGCGCCATGCGCGCCGGATCCGGCTTGATGCAGATCCAGGCCGGCGTGCCGGTGCAGATGGTTGACGTGCTGCAGGGCGTGATCCTGCTCTTCCTGACGGCTGAGGTGGTGGTCCGCTACATCTTCCGGGTGCGGGCCGCTGCTGGCGGCGTCGACGAGCTGCAGACCGTCACGCGCTCGTACGGCGGCAGCTCAGGATCGGGCGGCGGCGGGGCCTAGGCCATGGAGTTCATCTACGACGTCCCGGTCATCGGGATCCTCGTCCAGCTCGTCGTCTACCTCGTCGACATCCTGCCAGTCATCGGGCCGACGATCATGGTGCTGGCCACCCCCATCGCGCTCGGCGCCCTGTGCGGATTCATGAACGAGCGCTCCGGCGTGGTGAACATCGGCATCGAGGGCATGATGCTGACGGCCGCGTTCGTCGGCTGGTTCGTGGCCTCGATCATCCACCAGGCAATGCCGGCCAGCCCGGAGGGCCCACTGGGCATCACCTTCCCGCTGGCGATGGGGCTGCTGGGCGCCATCCTGGCCGGGATGCTGGTCTCGGCGCTGCACGCCTGGCTGTCGATCAGCGTGCGTGCCAACCAGATCATCTCCGGGACCATCATCAACATCGCGGCGCTGGGCCTGACGGGTTACCTGAACATCCTGCTCAGCAGCACGCAGCCGCCCACGGCCGGGTCCTTCGACCGTTGGGTCCCGCCCAGCGTCATCACCGAGATCCCGATCATCGGCTGGATCTTCAAGATGTTCCTGCAGCAGGGCCCGATCGCCATGAGCGTCCTGATCTTCGTCGTCGCTCTGCAGGTCCTGCTCTACCGCTCACGGTGGGGACTGCGCACGCGCGCGGTGGGCGAGCATCCGCGGGCGGCGGAGACGGTGGGCATCGACGTCATCCGGCTGCGTTATCGAAACGTCATCCTGGGTGGCATCTTCGCCGGGCTGGCGGGCGGATTCCTGACCCTGGAGGCGACGAACGGCTTCCAGAGCGGCATGACCGTCGGCCGCGGCTTCATCGCACTTGCCGCCCTCATCTTCGGCCGATGGACGCCGGTCGGCGCTTTCCTGGCGGCGCTCCTCTTCGCGGTGTCGGGCGCGATCGGGACGGCGGTGCGCATCGCGCCACCCACCGGCGAGCTGGCCGGCCTCGGGGACCTGCTGGTGCCGATCCCCGGCCAGGTCTTCGCAGCGCTGCCCTACATCGTCACGATCATCGTCCTGGCCGGCGTGGTCGGGCGCAGCGTCCCGCCGGCCGCGGACGGACTGCCCTACGAGCGAGAGTCGACCGGCGCCTGACGGTTCCCCGCCGGGGCTGCCCCGTCAGGCCGAGGCGGCTGCGTCTCGCGTCGCCGGCGCCGTCTCGGACGACGCCGTGCCGGGATCGACCAGCGGGTGCGGCACGGGCGGGTGGGTCAGCAGGTCGGTCGACAGGCCCGCGGCGGCCATGTCGGCCAGCACGGACTGCCGGTCGTACGGGATGCCGCGGAAGCCCACCACCAGGTCGGACTCGGTCACGTAGATGACCGCGTAGCGCGCGCTGCCATCCCCCGCGCCTCCGCAGCCGACCGAGCCGGCCGCGACGAAATGCGCCTGGCCGGAGACACGGTGGTAGGTCTCGTGGGTGTGGCCGAAGCAGAACAGGTCGTCACCCTCGTCGCTGGCGATACGCGCGAAATAGCGCGATGGGCGGTCGTCCCACAGGTACTCGTTCTGCTTCAGCGGCGTCCCGTGGAAGAGGTGGGCCAGCCGTCCCTCGACCCCGATCCGCAGCGTCACCGGCAGCTGCCGCAGCCAGGCCATGTTCTCCTCGCTGAGCTGGGCCGCGGTCCATTCGAGCGAACGCTGGCCGTGCGCCTCTGCCTCGGGGGACTCCCATATGCTGCCGGTCACCTCCCGGCCCATGCCCACGGCCTCGTCCCAGTTGCCCTGGACGGTCACCACGTCCACCGTGCGCAGGAGCTCGACCACCTGGTTGGGATGCGGGCCGCGGCCGACCACGTCGCCGGCGCACCAGATTGCATCGCAGCCGATCTGCGCCGCGTCCTGCAGCACGGCACGGACGGCGGGCAGGTTAGCGTGCAGGTCAGCCAGCAGCGCGATCCGCATGCCGGGATTCTAGCCGGGCCAGCAGTGCGCCCGACATGGTCCCGCGACAGTACCTTCGACCCGGCTCCCTGGCGCCAGGTCGCCCGAATCGAGCGTGGCGATGCCGGGGGCCGCCCCCGCTCAGGCCGTGGCGGCCCCCGCGAAGGGCGCCGCGATCACGCTCACCCGGCCGGCCACAGTGCGAGCCAGCTGGCGCATTGCCGCCGCGGCTGCCGAGGTGTCTGCGGCGGGATGCTGGGTGGATGTGATCGGCACGCCGGCGTCACCGCCGGTCCGCACGCCGGGCTCGATCGGGATGCGGCCGAGCACCTCCAGTCCCAGCTCACGCGCGATCGACTCCCCGCCGCCGCTGCCGAAGATGTCGTGCTCCGTGCCGCACTCGGGGCAGACGAAGCCGCTCATGTTCTCGACCACGCCCAGGGTCCGCACGTTCACCTTGTTGAACATGCCGATGGCCTTGCGGGCGTCCATCAGGCTGACCTCCTGGGGCGTGGTCACGATCACGGCCCCCGACAGCGGGATCAGCTGACTGATGGAGAGCGCCGCGTCGCCGGTGCCCGGCGGCAGGTCGATAACCAGGTAGTCGAGCTCGCCCCACTCCACGTCCCGCAGGAACTGCTGGATGGCCGAGTGGATCAGCGGGCCGCGCCAGATCACGGGGGCATCGCCGGTCAGGAAGTACTGGATGCTCATCATCTTCACGCCGTGGCTCAAGACCGGGTTGACGCGTCCACCTGTGCCGGTGACGTGCGCGCCGCCGGTGCCCATCATCAGGGGAACGTTCGGCCCGGTGATGTCGGCGTCCAGCAGTCCCACCCGCGCTCCGTCGCGCGCCAGGCTGACCGCCAGGTTGACCGCCACGGTGGTCTTGCCCACGCCGCCCTTGCCGGAGGCCACGGCGATCGTGTTCTTCACGCCGGGGATCAGGTCCGCGGCCGGGCCGCCGAACGAGCGCTTCACGTTGCTCGCCCAGTCGACGCGCACCGCGGAGGCGCCGAGGGCCTCGAGCCCCTCGACGATATCCGACTCGATCTTGGCCTTCAGCGGGCAGGCGGGGGTGGTCAGCTCCACGGTGAGGTCGACCGCGGTGCCGTTGATCTCGATTCCCTTGACCATCCCCAGGCTGACCAGGTCGCGACCGATCTCCGGGTCCTTGACCTGGCCCAGGGCGGCCATGATGTTCTCGTTCGTCAGCTGCTCGGACATGCCGAAACTCGGGCTTCCTTTCCGTGTACCGATGG
>DASUSP010000011.1:0-14080 GCA_036375035.1 Candidatus Limnocylindria bacterium | reverse complement strand
GACTCGTTGGACGGGAAGAACCAGCGCGGGTACTGCAGGAACACGGCGCCCAGCTTCCCGGCCGAATGCAGCGGCTTCAGCGCGTCCAGGAACTGCTCCCAGATGGCGTCGTAGATCTCGGCGGGCAGGTCCTTGCCGTAGATGCGCTTCTTGTCGAGCAGCTCGGCCGGCAGCTCCTCGCGGATCTCCTTCGGAAGGCGCCTGACCTCCGACGGCTGCCCGGTCATCAGGGCGTGGGCCTTGATGTCGAAGGTGAAGTCGGGCGGCGTTCGCTCCAGCCAGACCTCGCCCATGTGCCGGTTGGGCAGGGCGTAGTAGGTCGCGTCCACCTCCACGATCGGGAACTGGTCGGCGTAGTAGCGCAGCCGGTCCTCGGCGGTGGTGGCATCGGGCGGGTAGAAGACGCCCGGCGCGGTCATGGTCGGATCCGTCCACGAGGCGGTCCCGACCCGCACCGTCCCGTCACCGAGGCGGAACGGCTGCCGGGCGGCAGCGGCGTGCTCCTCGCCGCGCTCCGCCGCCAGCTCCGGGCCGGGGTCGTGGGCGGCTGCCATGCCCCAGTGTAGGCATGGACCGATGCTTGCGCCGCCCCTAGCATCGGTCGATGCGAGAACGCCTCCGTGCAGCCGGCTGGGCCCTGCGTCGCGTGGCTGCCAGCTCCGAGATCCGGCGAGCGGAGGGGGCCTGGATGCTGGGCTGGGCGGCCGAGTGGGCCTGGCTGGTGGCGCTGGCGGTCTACGCCTACGGCGCCGGTGGCGTGGCGCTGGTTGGTGCACTGGGCCTGGTGCGCACGCTCCCGGCCGCGCTGCTCGCACCGGGCCTGTCCGCACTGTCCGACCGCTGGGCGCGTCACCGGGTCCTGCTGGTGGTGCACTCCGGCCGCGCCGGCCTGGTCGCGGCGACGGCCCTGGCGGCCGCCCTCGCCGTGGACCCCCTCGTCGTCCTGCTCCTCGCGGCGCTGGACGGCCTGCTGGCGGTCCTGCACCGGCCGACTCACATGGCGCTCATGCCGTCACTGGCCCGATCCCCCGAGGACCTGGTGGCGGCGAACGTGGCCAGCAGCACGCTGGAGGGCGTCGGCATCCTGGCCGGCCCTCTCGTGGGTGGCGCGCTGGTCGCAACCGGCGCCGCTGCCCTGCCGTTCCTCGTGCCGGCCGTGGCGTTCGCCGTCGCCTCCATCGTGGTGGCCGGCATCCGGCCGACGTCGGACGGGACCCGCCGGGCGCGCGGTCCCGCCGAGGGGCCGGGCGAGATCATGCTCTCCGGGCTGCGCACGCTCCGGTCGCGTCCCCGCGCGGGGTTGCTCCTGGCCCTGTTCGCCCTGCAGACCTTCGTGCGCGGCCTGCTGAGCGTGCTGCTGGTGGTGCTGGCCATCGAGCTGCTTCGCATCGGCGACGAGGGAGTCGGCTTCCTGAACGCCGCCATCGGTGCCGGCGGCTTCGTGGGTGCCCTGGCGGCCCTGGCGCTCGTCGGCCGCCAGCGGCTGGCCGGCTCGATCGCCGTCGGCCTGCTGCTGTGGGGCCTGCCGATCCTGGCCGTCGGCTTGGCGCCGATTACCGTCCTCGCGTTCGCCGCCCTGGCCATCCTGGGCGCCGGCAATGCCGTCCTTGACGTCGCCGGCTTCAGCCTGCTGCAGCGCCTGGTCCCAAACCAGGCTCGAGGGCGTGTGTTCGGCGTGCTGGAGGCCATGGTCATGCTGACCGTCGGCGTTGGAGCCGCTCTGGCACCGGCCATGGTGGCCCTGCTGGACACCCGCGGGGCCCTGATCGTCACGGGCCTGATCCTGCCGGTGGCCGCCGTCGCGGCCTGGCCGCTCCTGCGTCATGCCGATGCCGGGGCGGTCGTGCCGGCCGGGGAGCTGAGCCTGCTGCGCGCCGTTCCCATGCTGGGCGCGCTGCCGATGACGACAATCGAGGAGCTGGCCGCCCAGCTGGAGCCGCGCAGCTACGACCCGGGCAGCAGGATCATCACCCGCGGTGAGGTGGGCGATCGGTTCTACATCCTGGCCTCGGGCCGGGTGAGGGTGACCGTCCCGGGCCACGAGCCGCACGGCCTGGGGCCGGGGGACTCCTTCGGCGAGATCGCGCTGCTCCGCGATGTACCGCGGACGGCGACCGTCACCGCCGCGGACGCGGTGGAGGTGCTGGCCCTTGACCGCGATGCCTTCCTTGCGGCCGTCAGCGGCGATCGGCTCAGCCGCCGGGCGGCCGATGCGGTGGTGCGGGAGCGGCTCGATCACCGGCACTGACCGCAGCGGCGTGTCCGGCGGGCGCCACCACCGTCGCGAGGAACGCCACCAACGCTGCGTTGAAGGCGGCGGGAGCCTCCCACATGGGCTGGTGACCCGCATCGGGAATGACCACCAGCTCAGCGGCAGGCATCCCGAGGGCGAGCCGCTCACCCACCACCCGGGGCACGATGGCATCCCTTCCACCCCACACCAGGAGCGTGGGGAATGGCGTCCCGGCCGCCTGCCGCTCTAGATCGGCGCGCATCGTGGCGCGCGTGGCGGCGATCAGCGTGATGGGGCTGGTCCGCAGCACGCAGCCCAGGACCAGGCCGAGCGCCGACGCGTCCCGCCGCACGGAGGAACGTGCCACGGCCACGGCCTGGCCAAGACGGCGGCGCCGGATCGGAATGGCCGGGACGTCCACCAGGACCATGCTGGCCACCAGCTCCGGAGCCTCCGCGGAGACGTGGAGCGCGACCAGGCCGCCCATCGAGTGGCCTACCAGCGCCGCGGGCCCGATGCCCAGATCGACGAGCCGCTGGGCCAGCTCGCGGGCGCTGTCGTCCAGGCCGAAGCGGCGCGTCGCTCCGGCAAAGAGGTCGACCATCAGGACGCGGTGCCGCTGCTCCACGGCCGGGAGGGTCCGCTGCCAGCAGCGTGGCGAGCTGGCCAGGCCGTGCAGCAGCACGAGCGGGGAACGGCTCGGGTCGCCCCTCTCGGTGATCCGCATGCCTCCTCATTATCACCCACGCCCTGCGGCGGACCTGCGGAAGGCGTAGGCTGCTGGACATGAGCCGCGTGCTGATCCTGGGGGGTGGGTTCGGCGGCATCGCCACGGCGGTCGCCCTGCGCTCTGAGCTGGGGGATGACCACGAGATCGCCCTTGTCGATCGCCGCGACGAGTTCGTCATGGGCCTGCGCAAGACCTGGCACGTGCTCGGCATCTCGCCGCTCGCCTACGGTGAGCGGCCGCTGGGCATGCTGGCGCGCAAGGGAATCGAGTTCGTCCGCGGGGAGATCGAGTCGATCGACCCGGCCGAGAGGCGCACGGTCGTCGACGGAAGCGCGCTGGAGGGCGACGCCCTTGTGCTCGCTCTTGGGGCGCGGCACGCGGTGGAGGCCATCCCCGGGCTGGCGGAGCACGGCTTCGACGCGTGGACCCAGGAAGGCCTGGAGCACCCTGCCGGCGCCGTGGCCGACTTCCGCGGCGGGCGGGCGGTGATCGGCGTGTTCGGCGCTCCCTACTCGTGCCCACCGGCCCCGTACGAGCTGGCCCTGCTGCTGGCCGACCGGCTGGAGGAGCGCAGCATCGACGGGGAGATCACCGTCTTCGCGCCGTCGCCGATCACGCTGCCGATCCTCGGCCCACAGGGCGTTGCACCGCTCGACAGGCGCCTCGCGGATCGGGGCGTGACCTTTCTGCCGGGACGCACCGTGGCCGAAGTGACTGCCGGCCGGGTTCGCTTCTCCGACGGCAGCGAGCTGCCGTTCGACCTGCTGCTGGCCGTGCCGCCGCATCGTGTTCCATCGGTCCTGGTGGACGCCGGGCTGGCGCAGCCCGATGGCTGGGTGGCGGTCGACCCGCGCACGCTGGAGACCTCGTACCCGGACGTGTACGCCCTCGGGGACTGCACCGTCATCGGCCTCGCCAACGGGATGCCGATGCCCAAGGCCGGCCTCTTCGCCGAGAAAGAGGGCCAGGTGGTTGCCGCGCGGATCGCGGCGCGCCTGCGGGGAGAGGAGCGCAGCGTCACCTTCGACGGCAGCGGTGCCTGCTACGTCGAGATGGGCGGCGGCGAGGCGAGCCTGGTCGGCGGCCAGTTCCTCGGAGACACGGTGCAGGTGAGCCTCAGCGAGCCGTCGGCCGAGCAGCGGCTGGAGAAGGAGCGCTTCGAGGCCGATCGGCTGTCCGCCTGGTTCGGAGGCTGACCACCGCAGCTGTCGTCCGTGCGTCAGCCGACCTGTCGGACGCCATGGCCAGCGGGTGTCATGAGCCGGGCAGAACGACGGTCCGCCAATCGACTGACCCCCGGCGTGCGGCCGAGTACCCTCGAGGTGGTCGATTCAGGGCGGTTCGCTCACCTTATGAGTGGTCCGAAACAGGACGAAAGGGCTAGTCACTAGGCCGCGCAGCACGTACACTGCGCGAATCCTTCCGGGGAGGGAAGCCCACGTCCCACTGGGCCACCGAGCAAAACGAGGCTGAAGATCCGATGTTTTCCCGCACCCATTTCAGGCGGTTGGCTGGCACGACGGTGTCCCTCGTCCTGCTGACCGGCCTTCTCACCGGCACCGCGATCGCCAAACCACCCGCGTACCAGCCGAACCCGGATGACGGCATGATCCTGTCCGGGATACCCGACGTCGTGACCTGGAGTGGCCAGGTTCGGTTCGACGTGTACTTCACCAACACCTCGGGCGCGAACCTTCCCACCGTGAACATGCGCGCCGACACGGCGGATGGCGCAGCGTTAGTGGCCCTGCTCCCGGATGATGACGCCGGCAAATGCACGCCGGACGCGCCATCGCTGCTGACCTGTGCATTCGGCACGGTAAACGCTGGCACAACCGTCAAGTTCAGCGTGGTGTACAGGGTTCCATCGTCTGGCAGCACCTTCAGCCAGAAGTTCGTCTTCACGGCGCAGGGGTCCACCGACAGCGATAGCCCCAAGAAGAGCCGCGGCGACGACATGCCGGTCATCGCCAGCGTGGAACTGGCGAGCACGACAGATGACAGCGCCGGCAGCTATATCTACGGAGGCGTCACATCCGTAGAAAGCAACCCGAGCCTCAACAAGCAGCGGAATCCGCAGAACGCAAAGCTGGACTTCTCAGAATCTGGGCAGACCAACTTCGGGGCGACCGTCGCTGAGGAGGGCCCTGGCGCGTGTCCGGCTGCCGCGGGCGACACGTGCCATGGTGATCTGATCGTCCTGGAGGTCGCCGATGGCAACCCGGTGACGGGCGGGTTCCTGGTTACCCTGGGCTACTTCCAGGTCCCGGGTACAGCGCAGGGCGGCGTGATTCACGTGCGGGATGACGGGACGGTCGTCCTTATCGAGCCCTTCGACACTTCGGCCGGCTTCGACGCTGACCCCGAGTACCTCGTCGAGGTCAAGAAGACCAACGGGAACACGTTCTACACCGTGTTCACGCAGGTGAACGGGAAGATGGGCGGGTACTGATCCACGGATCGGTCTCAGCCCCGAGCCCGTCGGCCACCAGGCCGGCGGGCTCGCTCGTTATCCGGCCAGTGCGCGGGCCGAGACAATGTCGCCCTTTGTCTCGTACAGGCGTCGCGCTTCATCAGCCGCGGACCGCCCCTCATCATCGCGCCCCGCGAGCTCGTGCACCTGTGCCAACACAGCGTGTACGCCGCCTTGGAGCCGGGGGTCATCCGTCGTCCGGCTGAGCTCCAATGCTTCCAAGGCTAGGGTCGTCGCTTCCTCCGTATTCCCGCGCAATGCGTCGATCTCGGCCACCACGGAGCGCCACGCCACCTGCGAATCGACGTCGTCCGCCGCGGCGCTGGCCCGGATCTCCTGGGCCAAAATGTCGGCCTCATCGATCCGGTGCTGGAGGAGCAGCACGCGAGCCAGCAGGAGCGCGATCGTCGAGCGTCGGTACTGCTCGCCCATTTCGCCCAGCTCGGCATAGTCGCTGCGCAATAGGGCCTCGGCGCGCGCGAGGTCGCCCGCCAGCATCTCCACCTCCGCCGCGTTGATCGACGTCGAAGAGGCCACGACGCTGCGGCCCAGGTCGTTCAGCATGCGCTGCGAACGCACGTACTGCTCACGCGCTGGAACGAACTCACCGCGCAGGGCCAGCAACTGCGCGATGCAGAGACCGATCATGGCCTCGGCGCGGCGGTCACCGGCCGCTTCCTGCACCAGCCGCTGGCACTGGTCCAGGGCCTCGTCGACCGGAGTCGGTCCGAGCAGCGCTGCCTGGCTGTATCCGATGCTGCCGCGGCGCTCGAGCCGCGAGTCCTCGGCCGCGCGCGCGTGCTCGATCATCTGGCGCCCGGCCTCCGCGGCGCGCCCGTACTGGGCGCGCGCTCCGTGCACGCCCACCAGCACCCGGTTCGCCATCGCCAGCCCTATGTGGTCGCCGAGCGCCTCCAGGATGGGGACGGCGCGCTCGACTTCCGCCATCGCACGGTCGCCCCAGCCCGGATCGTCGCCGCTGAAGTACTGCACCTCCATTCCGATGAGGCGAGCCTGTGCCTCGAGCCCATCGGCGCCGTGCAGGCGCGCCACCCGGATGGCCTCCTCAAGCACGCCATTGGCCTCGTCGAACTCGCCGATTTCCTGCAGCGCCATGCCGAGGCGGGGGAGGAGCTTGCCGCGCTCGAGGGAGTCCGACTCGAGCAGGTTCGACGCGCGCCGCAACAAGTTCGCGGCCGCCGGGCCGTCGCCGCGTGCCATGGCTCGCAGGCCCGCGGACGCCAGCTTTCCTGACGCCCGCTGCCCGGTCGCGACCGCTTGCTCGTCCAGGGTCCCGAGCTCCATGAGGTAGCGGAAGGCCTGCTCCAGGTGGTACCCGTGGATCTCCTCGAACTCGCGGTTGTCGACGCCGTGAAGCGCGTTGAAGGCCTCTGCCCAGGTCACGAACCTCTCGTGAAGCTCGGCGCGCTCACGCTTGAGCAGGCCGGCGTAGGCGGCGTCGCGGACCAGCAGGTGATGGAACCGATACGCATCCCCCTCGTCGGCGTCCTCGGACGGCTGGATCAGCTGCTTGCCGGTGAGCGATTCGAGCCGCTGCGGCACGGCAGGCGCGAGACCGGCGGGGACCAGCTCCGTAACTGCCGGAACCGGGAAGTTCTGCCCGATAACCGCCGCCGGCTCGATGACGCCCCGTTCGTCGTTCTCCAGCAGGTCCAGGCGAGCGGCCAGGAGCGCCTCAATGGTCGGCGGCACGCGCAGCCGCGACAGGTCGCCGGCCTGCACCCAGCGGTCGTCCTCCCGGCGCAGTACCCCCTCGTCGATGAGCATCGACAGGAGCTGCTCCACGAACAGTGGGTTGCCCGCGGCGGCCTGCACGATGCGCCCGCGCACCGCCTCGTCTAGGCCTGTGCCGCCCAGCAGACCCTCGACCACCAGTCCGGCGTCGGCATCGGTCAGTGGCGAGAGCACCAGGCGCAGGCTGGCCGGATCCTGAGCCCAATCGGGCTGGCGCTCCAGGAGCTCGTACCGGCTCGTGCATAGCAGCAGCACCGGCGCGTCCTCAACGGATTCGACCAGGTGGCCGATGAGCTCCAGGAAGGTCGCCTCGGCCCAGTGGATGTCGTCGACGACCAGCAGCACCGGTCGCTCGGTCGACAGGATCTCCAGGAAGCGGCGAGCGCTCCAGAACACCTCCGGGACCGGGAACGGCACGTCCGAGAAGCCGATGACCGAGGCCAGGCGCTCGACGACCGCGGCATCCGGCACCCTGGCGCGCAGCAACGCCGTGGCCTCGTCGGGAGCGTCGTCGGCCCCGATGGCCGCAGCCTCGCGCACGGCCTCGCGCAGGGGCCAGAAGGTGATGCCGTCGCCGTATGGCAGGCACCGACCATGAATCACGAGCGCGTCAGCCGCCGCGGCCGAGGTGAACTCGCGAATCAGGCGCGACTTCCCGACGCCCGCGTCGCCCACCACGGTGGCCATCCGGCAGGCGCGCTCGCGGACCGCTCGTTGCAGCAGGCCGCGCAGCGCCTCCAGCTCGGCCTCGCGGCCGACCATGGGCGTGTCCTGGCGCCGCTGCACCCCCTCGCCGACCCGGCTGACCCGCAGCAGCCGGTAGGCGGGGACCGGCTCGGACTTGCCCTTCAGGGTGAGCGGCTCGACCGGCTCGACCTCCACGGCGTGGCGCACGAGGCGGTAGGTCAGGTCGCCGAGCAGGATCTCTCGCGAGCCGGCGGCCTGTTCCAGCCGCGCGGCCACGTTGACGATGTCGCCGGTGACCAGCCGCTGCCCAAGGCTGGCGTCGCCGGCCACCACCTCGCCGGTGTTGACCCCGATGTGGTTGTGCAGGGTGATCCCGTACTCGGCCTCGAACTGCTCGTTCAGCACGGGAAGCGCGTCCTGCATGTCGCTGGCGGCGCGGACCGCGCGCAGGGCGTCGTCCTCGTGACGGATCGGCAGCCCGAAGACCGCCATCACCGCATCACCGATGAACTTCTCGACCGTCGCCCCGTGGCCCTCCAGCGCGCGCTGCATGCCGGCGAAGTAGCGGCTCATCACGTCGCGCAGCGCCTCGGCGGTCGGCGACGAGCCATCGGCAGTGGTCGGCTTGGGGTCGGCGAAGACGACGGTGACCGTCTTGCGCGTGTCGCGCACCCGCCGCAGGTCCCGCAGCTCCGAGCCGCAGGACACGCAGAAGCGGTGCTCCTCCGCGTTCTCCTCACCGCAGGTCTGGCACAGGCGGACGGCAGGTTCGCCGGCCTGCTCGGCCGAGATCTCGCGCTCCGACACCGAGACCAGCCGGTAGGTCTCGATCCGCTCGGATCGGCCCTTGGGGGTTACGGGCTCCATCGGATCCACCTCCACCGAGTCGCGCACGGCTTCGTAGGTGGAGTCGGCCAGCAGCACCTCCTGGGCGGGGGCGTTCTGTTCCATGGCCGTGGCGATGGCGATGGTCGGGCCGGTCAGCACGTGCTGCCCGGCGCTCGCCTCGCCGACCACCGCGTCACCGGACGCCACGCCGGTGCGGACCGTGAGGCGCACGCCCCAGCGCTGCTCCAGCCGATCGTTGAGGCTGGCCAGCGCCCGCTGCGATTCGGCGGCGGCCTCCACGGCGCGCAGCGCGTCGTCGTCACGCGCGGTGGGGAGGCCGAAGACGGCCACGATGGCGTCGCCGATGATCTTCTCGATCGTGCCGCCGTGGCCCTCGAAGACCGCCCGCATCTCGTCGATGTAGGTGGTCATCACCTCGCGCAGCGACTCCGGGTCCAGGCTTTCGCCGAGCGCGGTGGAGCCCTTCAGGTCGGAGGTGACGATGGTGACCTGGCGGTGGATCTCCGCGTTCACGGCCTCGCGTGACAGCGCGGCGCCGCATGCCCCGCAGTGACGCTGGCCCCCGGGCGCCGGCGTGGCGCAGCTGGGGCAGGGGATTGGCTCGGGTCGCTCGGGTGTCACTCCCCGGAGTGTACGGTCTCGGCAAGCGAGCGAGCGAACACGGCGATGCGGTCGAGCGCGTCGTCCAGGCGTGGACCGATGCCGTGACGCAGTCCGGCGTACACCACCAGCTCGTGGTGGGGAAGTTGTTCGACCGCCTCCCGCAGCAGCTCGATTCGGGCGAACGGGTCACGGTCGCCGGACAGGAGCAGCACGGGGCACCCGATCCGCTGCCAGTGTGACGTCCGGTCGCGCCACGCCTCGGGTCTGCCCGGCGCGTGGAGCGGGTAGCTGAGCAGCACCAGGCCGGCGTACCCCGGCTCATCGGCGACCAGCAGCGACGCGACGCGGCCGCCGTACGAGTGGCCGCCCACGATCGCGCCCAGCTCGGCCGGCACCGCCGCCCGGTAGGCGGGCACCGCCCGCGCGGCCTTGCCCTTCGGCAGCTGGACCGCCTCGGCTTCCACGCCACGCGCGCGGAGCCCTTCGACGTGCGGGCGCATGGTCGCCGCGCCCCCCGAGGCGCCGTGCGCCAGGAACAGGACCGCTCCTTCCACGGCCCAAGCCTAGCGGCCTGACCGCTTCGCAGCGCCTACACACGCGCGTCACATGCGAGCGCTTGACTGCAGGACCGATGGACGAGCGCAGCGCAGCACCCAGCCGACGCATGGCTGCCCTGGCCGGCCTGGTGGCCGGCGGCCTGGGCGTTGGCGTCGCCGAACTGATGGCCGGGCTGATCCCCGGCGCCCCGTCCTTGGTGCTCGCCATCGGCAGCGGAGTGATCGAGCTGCAGCCGCCCGGCGCCAAGCAGTTCGTGGTCGACCTGTTCGGCGAGGCGGACAAGCTCGTCCTGAACCTGGCCGTCGCGGTCGCGGCGCTGGCCATCGGCGCCGGGCTGGGCCTGCTCGCGCTGCGCAGCTGGCGGCTGGCGGTTGGCGGCTTCGCGACGGTCGGCGTGCTTGCCTTCGTCGCTTCCAGGCTGGAGGGCGAGACCAACGACGTCGTTCTGTCGGCGCTCGCTGCGGCGCTTGCCGTGGCGGTGGCGGTGTACGCCCTGCGCTGGCTGCTGCGGCTGGCGACCCCCCGTCCGCGGGGCGCCGAGATGCTCGACTTCGACCGTCGCCGCTTCCTGGGCGGAGCGGTCGCGCTGGCCGGGGTTGCCGCCGGATCAGGCGTCGTGGGCAGGCTGCTGCTCGAGCGCCGCGCAGCGGCGGTCGCATCGGTCCCGAACGTGCCTGAACCCGGGGCGACGGTGCCACCCCTCCCGGAAGGCGCCTCGTTCGAGGTGCGCAACCTGAGTCCCATCGTGACGCCCAACGAGGACTTCTACCGGATCGACACCGAGCTGCTGGTCCCGCGCCTGGACGCGATGGGCTGGGAGCTCACCGTCAACGGCATGGTCGACAACCCCTTCACGATCGGCTACGAGGAGCTGATCGCGATGCCGCTGATCGAGCAGTACGTGACCATCGCCTGCGTCAGCAACGAGGTCGGCGGCAGGCTGGTGGGCAACGCCAAGTGGCGCGGCGTGCGGCTGCGGGATCTCCTCGATCGGGCTGGCGTGCGGGACGGCGCGACCCAGGTCGTGGGTCGGTCGCACGATGGCTGGACGGCCGGCTTTCCGACGTCGTGGGTCACCACACCCGAGCGAGAGGCGATGGTGGCGGTGGCCATGAACGACGAACCGCTGCCACCGGAGCACGGATACCCGGCCCGCCTGATCGTGCCGGGGCTGTATGGCTACGTGTCGGCCACCAAGTGGCTGACCAACATCGAGCTGACCACGCTGGAGGGGTTCGATGCCTACTGGGTGCCGCGCGGCTGGGCCAAGGAGGCCCCGATCCTGACCCAGTCGCGGATCGACGTGCCGCGCGACGGCTCCAGCGTGGATCCCGGCAGAGTGGCGGTGGCGGGCGTCGCCTGGGCCCCGGACCGCGGCATCAGCCGCGTGGAGGTGCAGGTGGACGAAGGCGATTGGGTGGAGGCCCGCATCTCCGACCCGATCTCGCCGGCGACCTGGGTGCAGTGGCTGTACGAGTGGCCGGCCACCTCCGGGGAGCACCGCCTCCGCGTCCGCGCCACCGACGGCACCGGCGAGGTGCAGACGCCAGAGACGTCGCGGCCGGACCCGGATGGGGCCCGCGGGCACCACACGATCGGGGTCCGCGTGCGTTGACGCGTGGCGCAGAATTCGCCTCGTGCCAGCGCCGACCGCGCCACTCATCATCGTCAATCCCATTGCCGGCAACGGCCGTGCCCACGGGCTGGCGCCGCGCATCCGGTCGTGGCTCGACGCCCACGGCGTGGAGGCGCGGCTGCTCGAGACCAGGGAGCGCGGCCACGCCGAGCGCCTGGCGTCCACGGCCGGCGATCTTGGCCACGACCGGGTGGTGGTGGTCGGCGGCGACGGCACCATCCAGGAGGTCGTCAACGGATTGCTGACTGCCGCGCGCGCATCGGGGAACGGGGCGCTGGCGCTGGGCGCCGTCCCGGGCGGCAACGGCAACGACCTGGTGCGCGACCTTGCCCTGCCGCTCGACCCGATCTCGGCGCTGGTGGTGGCCCTGGGCGAGGAGACACGGCCGATCGACGTGGCGCTGGCGAGTGGCGCGGACGGTCGCGAACGCCACTTCGCGGTCGCTGGCGGGGTGGGATTCGACGCGCGGGTGGCACACGTCATGTACGGCCACCGCATGCCCTGGCAGCGCGGGCAGGCCGGCTACTTCCTGTCGACCTTCTTCGAGCTGCTGCGCTTCCGCAACCACCGCCTGCGCCTGACCCTCACCACCCACGATGGTGAGCGGCGCATCGAGCGGACCTCGCTGCTGGTGGCCTTCGCGAACGGCCCCTACTACGGCGGCGGCATGCAGATCTGCCCGGGTGCCGACCCGGCGGATGGCTTCCTGGACGTATGCGTGGCGGGAGACCTGAGCCGATGGGAGGCGATCCGCCTGCTCCCCGGCATCTACAAGGGTGCTCACGTGGGGCACCCCAAGGTCGAGTTCGTTCGGGCCCGATCCATCCGCTTCGATGGGGACGACGGGACCCTGGCCCACCTCGACGGCGAGCCGTTCGGCGCCATCCCCATCACCGTCGACCTGCTGCCGGGCGCCCTCCAGGTGGCGGTCGGCGATACCGGCCCGCTCCCTTCGCCGTCCGGGTCGTGACCATGTACGGTAGCGCCATGACTGACCGACCGGCTGGTCCTGGACGCGGCCAGACGTTGCACGGCGTCGGCGGGCGGCGCATCGGGACGATCGACGCCGTCTTCGCCGACTACCTCCTGGTGCGCACAGCGGGGCTGCTGCCGGTGGACCTGTACGTCCCGCGGTCCGAGATCCGCGACGAGGACGGTCGCCTGGCCGTCGAGGTCGGGCCTGACCAGGCCTACGAGGCCTGGCACCGGCCCCTGAAGCGGGTGACGCATGACTGACGCGGAGCTGGACCTGCTGCGCGGTGCGCAAGAGGTCCGGATCGAGACGGCCCGCGGCGAGGGCGCGCCGGTGCATCGGACCATCATCTGGGTCGTGGTCGACGATCGCGATCGGGTCCTGATCCGGACGTATCGCGGCCCCGGGTCGCGCTGGTACCGCGAGGCGCTGTCCTCGGGGCGCTGCCGCCTGCTGGTCGACGGCCATGCCCTCGAGTTCCGCGTGGAGGAGGCGGACGACCCCGAGCGGATCGCCGCCTGCTCGGCCGCGCTCGCCGACAAGTACCGTGGCGATCCATCCACCCCGGCGATGCTGCGCGACGAGGTGCTCGGCACGACCCTGCAGCTCCGCTCCGCGCACGCCTGAGGGGAGCGGCCGCCGGGCCACTCCCCTCGAGACGCGCCGTGGTTCCCCCGAAGCGCTACGGCCCGTACCGTCGCCGATGAGCGACACCGCCTGATCGTCGGCGGGGCGATCCGCCCCGTCGAATCAGCTGGCGGCGGCCTCGCGGAACGCGGCCTCGGCTGCGTCGATGTCCAGGCCGCGCTGCCATGTGGCCTCGAAGGCTGTCTTCAGGATCGCGGCCAGCGACGGGTGCTCGACGACCATGATGGTCAGGTCATTCCCGGACGCGACCGGGTCCTGCATCCCGAACATGACGATGGCCTCGTCGATGATGACGAGCTTGAGGGGGAGCGACTCGACGAAACGCGCCTCTTCGCCGGCGGCGATGAAACGCCGAATGCCGTCGATCCAGTCCGGGTGCTCGAAGGCGCTCATCTCGTAGACGCTGCGGGCCTGATGCGAGCGCAGCACCTCCAGCCCTTCGACGTTCTCCTGCGGGGGCGTGGCATACGGCGGCTTGGTGAAGACGAGGATCTCCTCCTTCACGCTCGCCTGCAGCTCGTTGAACCGTTCGCTGATGGCCCCGGCATCTCGCAGCACCTCGATGTAGTCGAGCGGGTTGGTGTTCGCGCGGCCGGACTCGAAGGCGGGGCCGAGCTGGGAGACCAGCTCCCCGGCGCTCCGCTCCAGGGCATCGAGCTGGCGACGATGCGCGGCCACGAGTCGCTCGATGGCGAGCTCCGGCGCGATGGCCGCGTACTTCACCACTCGTCCCGGCCGCGCTGAGGCCAGGCCCTTCTCGACCAGCGTCCCGAGCACGTCGTAGATGCGCTGTCGGGGCAGCTCTCCCTGACGGGCGACCTCCGCGGCGGTGAACGACCCGCGGCCGAGCAGCGCGACGTACGCCTTGGCCTCGTAGGTGGTGAGGCCCAGGGCGCTGAGCTGCTGGATGAGCTCGCCCGGCTGTTGCATCGGTC
>DASUSP010000010.1:0-2052 GCA_036375035.1 Candidatus Limnocylindria bacterium | reverse complement strand
CGAGCAGCGCGCTCTCGTAGATCCACTCGCCGAGGTTGAGCATCGCTGCGCGGCCGTCGCTCAACCGGCCTATGGCGTCCGAGTAGGCCTGCGGCACCGGCTCCTCGTAGCACCCAGCGTCCACGAGCTGGCGCCAGTACGTGAAGACGGATCGGACGCGCTCATCGGTCCAGGCCACCTGGCCAAGGGCCAGCTGCTCGTGCAGCTCCGGGCCGTTCACCGCCAGGTTGATGGCGCTGAACCAGCGCGCCGCCGGTGGGCGCCAGTCCTCGCCGCCCGATTGGGCGATCGGCTGCTCGACGCCCGCGCCACGCAGGGTCGCGCAGGCAGCCAGCAGGTCTTCCCAGCTGGTCGGCACCTCCAGCCCTGCCGTCGCGAAGGCATCGGTGTTGTAGAAGACGGGATTCCACTGTGCCAGCGTCGGGATCCAGTAGCGCCGGCCGTCGACGCTGGCCAGCTCGGCCACGGATGCCGGGACAGCATCCTCGAGCCCCAGCTCCTCCCACAGGTCGGTGAGGTCCAGGAACCGCCCCGCCTCCGCATCGGGTCGGAGGGAGCCTCCGATGAAGCCGGACACCAGGTCCGGGTCCTCCTCGAAGTAGCGTTCCTGGAGCTTCGGATACGGGATCTCAGGACCATAGAACGTATCCTGCGTGACCTCGACGGTGACCGCATCGTGGGCCTCGTCGTACGCCCGCGTCTCAGCCACCATCCAATCCAGGTGAGCCCCGCCGCCTCCGAAGATCGCGAACCTGAGCCCTGTCGGCTCGCTCGCCGCCGGGGTCGGCGACGGCTGCCCGGCGGATGTGCCGGGAGCCGCGCATGCGACCAGGGCGAGGCAGAGAAGCAGGTCCAGGGGGCGCGCGACGGCCTTCATCAGTATAATGTCGAATGAAAGGAAAGTAATGTCAAGTAGCACGGAGTACGACGCGCGCGCCCTGCTGCTTCATGCCGCGGTCGTGTCGGACCTGCTGGACGGCCTCCTGGAGGCGGCGCTGGCCGACTGCCGGCTGACCCCGCGCGAATTCGAGATCGCGACGGTGCTGGTCACACGCGGCCCGTTACCGCCCGGCGAGATCGGGACGATCACCGGCGTCCCGGCGCCTTCCGTCTCGCGGCTGGTGGCCGGCATGGTGCGCACAGGGCTTGTCAGCCACGCTGCACACCCGCGGGACCGGCGCTCTCGCCTCGTCTCCCTGACGTCATCGGGCACGACGGCCTACGAGGAGGCGCAGGCCGCGTTCAGCCGGCTCTACGACGCCGTGGCCAGTGAGCTCGGTGACAGCGCGCCGGCCGTGGACGGCGCCGTGCGGCGTTTGGAGTGGGCACTGCGAAGCGTGGCGGGGATGCCGATTCCGGAGCCGTTAGCCTCCGAGGCCCCCACCCTGCAGTCCGTCAGCTATCCGGGGCTTCGCCTGGCGCTCGACGAGGAGGCGGAGGTGGTCGACTACATCGCATGGCTGCGGCATCGCCGGGCATCGGGGAGGCGCGGGCGGGCTGAGAAGGCCACCCACCCGTCCGGCTGAGGGGTACCATCGGTTCCTGACCAGAAGCGAGGCCCGCGAGCGGGCCTACCCTTCATCACGGAGGAACGCCATGCGCACCCTCATCAAGAACGGCGTCGTCGTCAACGCCGATGCCACCAACCCGGCCGACGTCCTGATCGACGGCGAGACCATCGCCATGGTCGGCACCAACCTGGAGGCATCGGCCGACCGGACGCTGGATGCCACCGGCAAGTGGGTGATCCCCGGCGGGATCGACGTGCACACCCACATGGAGCTGCCGTTCGGCGGCACGTTCGCCAAGGACACGTTCGAGACCGGGACGCGGGCGGCGGCGTTCGGCGGCACCACCACCATCATCGACTTCGCGGTGCAGCCGCGCGGCGGCTCACTGCGCCAGGGGCTCGACGCCTGGATGGAGAAGGCGGAGGGCAACGCCTGCATCGACTACGGCTTCCACATGATCGTGTCCGACGTGCGCGACGACGTCCTGTCCGAGATGGACACGCTGGTCGACGAGGGCGTCACCACCTTCAAGCTGTTCACC
>DASUSP010000009.1:0-2052 GCA_036375035.1 Candidatus Limnocylindria bacterium | reverse complement strand
CGCGTGCGGCGCGGCAACGTGATGGCCCGCCAGCGGATGATCGTGCTCTACGACCGATCGGCCGCCTTCGACGCCCTCGTCCTGGGGACCAGCAACAAGACCGAGGCGCTGCTGGGCTACGGGACGCTGCACGGGGACATGGCCGCCGCCCTGCAGCCCATCGGCGACCTGTACAAGAGCCAGCTGCGGGCCGTGGCAGCCGAGCTGGGCGTGCCGGAGCGGATCGTGTCCAAGGCCCCGTCCGCGGACCTGTGGCCGGGGCAGACCGACGAGGGCGAGCTTGGCGCCAGCTACGACGACCTGGACCGCATCCTGTTCGCGCTGGTCGACCGCCGCTGGACGGTGGACCGATGTGTGGGCGCCGGCCTGGACCGGCGCCTGGTCGAGTGGGTCGCTCGGCGGGTGGCGCAGACCGAGTTCAAGCGGCAGCTGCCCCCGGTCGCCAAGGTCAGCCTGCGCACGCCGGGGATCGACCACCTCTACCCGCGCCGTCGCCCCGGCTCGCGACGGGAAAGCTGAGGGGTCGTGGCCGATCCGGGCGGCGCTCGCGGTCGGCTGCTGGTGGTCGGCACGCCGATCGGCAACCTTGGCGACCTCTCGCCGCGGGCGGCGGAGGCGCTGCGGACGGCCGACCTCGTCGTGGCGGAGGACACGCGCGTGGCCGCGCGCCTGCTGGCGCACGTCGGGGCGCGCCGTCCCACGCGCTCCTTCAACGAGCACAACGCCACGGAGCGGCTGCCCGGGCTGCTGAGCCGCCTCGCTGCCGGGGAGACGCTGGCGCTGACGACCGACGCCGGCATGCCGGCCGTCTCCGATCCCGGCGCACGCCTGGTGGCGGCCGCGCGGGAGGCCGGCCACGAGGTGGCGGTGGTGCCCGGGCCCGCAGCCGTGACCGCGGCCATGGCGCTGGCGGGCGTGGAGGCGGGTGGCTTCGTCTTTGGCGGGTTCCTGCCGACGCGTCCGGTCTCGGCCCGCTCAGGGGCGCTGGAGCGGCTGCTGGAGGCCTCCCGCGCGCTGGGACTGCCGCTGGTGCTGTACGAGGCGCCCCAACGCGTGCGCGACCTCCTCGTGCGCCTCGCCGAGCGCGCTCCGGAAGCCGGCGTTGCGGTAGGGCGCGAGCTCACGAAGCGGTTCGAGGAGGTCGTGGCGGGCTCGCCGGCAGAGGTGGCAAGAGCGCTCGCCGAGCCGCGTGGCGAATACGTGGTGGTGGTCTCCGGCCTCAACGCGCCGGCCGGCGGTGGCACAGCCGGGCTTGGTCTCGAGCCCGAGGTGGTGGCACGCGCGGCCGCCAGCCAAGGCCTCTCGCGCCGTTCCGTCGCCGACCTGCTGCGCGCGGCCGGCATGGCGCGCCGCGAGGCCTACGAGCTCGCCGGTGCGGTCGTACCGGACGACGATCGGCCGATAAGCGGCCCATAACCGGCCGGTAAGGGACCGGCGCTAGCCTCTCCTCCGCGACGGCCGCCTCGCCCGGTGCGTCGGTGAGGCCCCGCATCGGGGCATGGAGGAGATCGTCGGATGAATAAGGTGCTGCTGGTCGGAAGGCTGACGCGCGACCCGGAGCTGCGCTCGCTGCCGAGCGGGAAGCCGGTCGCCAACTTCGTGGTGGCAACCAACGAGTTCCGCGGTGGCGGGGCGGGGGAGCGTACGGAGTACCACAACATCGTGGCCTGGGACCGCCTGGCGGAGATCTGCGGCAAGTTCCTGTCGAAGGGGCAGCTGGTCGACATCGACGGGCGGCTGCAGACCCGCCAGTGGGACGACGACGCCGGCGTTCGACACTGGAAGACCGAGGTCGTGGCCGCCAACCTGGAGATGCTCTCGGGCCGCGGCAAGAAGGACTACGCCAAGGAGGCCCAGATCGTCGCCGAGGCTGGACCGGACGGCATGCCGGCAACCGATGCCACGAACGGCGCCGGAACGGCCGACGAGGAGGAGGCGCTCGTCGCCCTGTGATGACCGGCGGTGAGGCGGCCGATCAGCCGTCTCACCGCACGCCCCGGCGCGAGTCACCCTGCGCGACGGCACCGTCCCGCGCTGGATGCTCCCCGAAAA
>DASUSP010000008.1:0-22267 GCA_036375035.1 Candidatus Limnocylindria bacterium | reverse complement strand
CGAAAGGACGAACCGGCCGTAGCATGAGTTGGCGCCGCATCGCTCCGTGGGTGATCCTCGTCACCCTGCTCCTGTCGATCTACATCGACATCCCGCGCTCGTGGCTGCCCGATGGCGCGCCCGGCGGGGACCTGCGCACGGTGCTCGGCCTGGACCTGCAGGGTGGGATCCGCGTCACGCTGGCCGTGCAGCCGCAGCCCGGCGAGGAGGTCAGCGACCAGCAGCTGCGCACCGCGCGCGACATCATCGAGCGACGCGTCGGCGGCATCGGGGTATCGGAGCCGCAGGTCCGTACCGAGATCGCCGGCGACGGCACGCGGCGCATCGTGGTCGAGGTACCGGGCGTCAGCGACGAACAGCAGGTCCGCGACCTGGTCGGCTCCACCGGCCAGCTCCAGTTCTTGGACCCGCGGGGACAGACGCTCACCGAGAACCAGGACGTTCGCTCGCTGATCGCCGACGGGACGATCGCGGTGCTGTTCGACGGCGGCAGCATCGATCCGGCCAGCGTGGCCCCCAGCTCCGGCACCGGCGAGCTGGGGGTGCAGTTCGTGCTTCGCGGCGATGCGGCCGACACGTGGTGCAGCTTCACCACCGCCAACGTCAACCGCCAGGGACCGATCGCCCTGGACGGCATCGTCTACACGGTGCCGACCATCCGCGGCCCGATCTGCGGCGGCCAGACGGTGATCACGGTGGGCACCGGCGAGGCGGCCCAGACCGAGCAGACCAACCTGTACAACACCTTGCGCTTCGGCGCGCTGCCGGTCTCGCTGCAGGAGCAGGGTGTGGACAACGTCGATCCGACGCTCGGCGCCGACTTCCTGGTCCAGGCCTTGATCGCCGGCGGCATCGGCCTGCTGCTGGTGCTGATCTTCATGATCGCCTTCTACCGGCTACCGGGCGTGATCGCATCCCTGGCCCTGATCTTCTACACGCTGGTCGTCTACGCCATCTTCCGGCTCATCGGGGTGACCCTGACTCTGGCCGGCGTGGCGGCGTTCATCCTCTCCATCGGCATGGCGGTGGACGCCAACATCCTCATCTTCGAGCGGATGAAGGAGGAGATCAGGGCCGGCAAGACCCTGGTGCCTGCCATCGAGGCCGGCTTCAACCGGGCCTGGTCGAGCATCCTCGACTCGAACGTGTCCTCGATCCTCGTGGCCGCCTGGCTGTACTGGCAGGGGACCAACGTCGTCCGCGGCTTCGCCCTGGTGCTGATCATCGGCGTGCTGGTGTCGATGTTCTCGGCGATCACCCTGACGCGCACGGCGTTGCGCTACATCGTGCGCACCGACTGGGGCCGTCGCATCCAGCTGTACCACGTGGAGCGCTGAGCCATGTTCGACATCGTCGGCAAGCGCCGCTGGTACTTCCTCCTCAGCGCCCTGATCACCGTCCCGGGGCTGATCTTCATCCTGCTCGGCGGGCTCAAGCCGTCGGTCGACTTCACCGGCGGGACGGTCTGGCAGGTCCGATACGCCGATGACCCGACCCCCGCAGAGGTGCAGGCAGCCCTCGTCGAGCTGGGCCATCCGGATGCCACCGTGCGCGTGGTGGACGACGGGTACCTGGAGATCCGCACCGAGCCGATCGGCCTGGCGCCGCCACCGACCCCGATCCCCAGCCCGTCGCCGGGCAGCAGCACGGCGGTCGGCACGCCCGCGCCGTCGGACGCCAGCCCGGCCGTGACGCCCAGCCCGACCCCCTCGCCGACCCCTGCGCCATCGTCTGGAGCGACGGCCAGCCCGGCGCCTAACCTGGAGGGGACCGAATTCGACGAGCTGCAGCAGGAGCTGGTTGCCCGCTTCGGGGCGGGTGAGCCGCGCAGCCTGACGACGGTGGGACCGCTCATCGGCTCGGAGCTGATCCGTTCCTCGATCATCCTGATCGGCATCGGCGAGCTCTTCATCCTGGCCTACCTGTGGATTCGCTTCGGCTTCCGGTTCGGGACCGCGGCCATCGTGGCCCTCCTGCACGACGTGCTGGTGGTGGTGGGCATCTTCGCGATCCTCGGGTTCTTCTTCGGCCTGGAGTTCGACGCTTTGTTCGTGACCGCGCTGCTAACCATCATCGGCTTCAGCGTGCACGACACCATCGTGGTCTTCGACCGCATCCGGGAGAACCGCATCCGGCACGCCGGCGAGCCCTTCGGCGCGATCGTGAACCACTCGATCCTGCAGACCCTCGGACGCTCGATCAACACCTCGGTCACGGTGGTGGTCACCCTGGCGGCGCTGCTCCTGCTCGGCCCGGCCACGATCCGGACCTTCACCCTGGCGCTGCTGATCGGGGTGGTGAGCGGGACCTACTCGTCGATCTTCAACGCCAGCCAGCTGCTGGTGGCCTGGCACGAGTGGGATGCGAACCGCAAGGCTCGGAGCGGGCAGCAGCCGCGCGGCCGCGTTCGGCCGCTCAGCCGTTAAGCCGAGCGATAGCGGAGGCCCGGATAACGGAACCGTAAGCGGCGAGTAATCCGCCCGGGCTACCATGCCCGCGTGATCGCCCCGAGCCTGGAGTGGCTGCTGCCCGAGCCGCTGCTCGACCCCCCGGCCTTCAACGGGTTCGGGCGCCCCATCTGCACGCTCCTGGCGCGGCGCGGCATCCGCGACGAGCGGCAGCTGGACGCGTTCCTGCACGCCGGCGAGTCGGCGTTGCACGACACGGCCCTGATGGCGGACGCGGATCGCGCTCTCGATCGCCTGGAGGCGGCCCTGGACCGAGGGGAGCGCATCGCCATCTGGGGCGACTACGACGCCGATGGGATGACGTCGGTGGCCATCTGGGCGGTCGCGCTGCGTGCCCTCGGGGCGGAGGCGATCCGCCACGTTCCGTCCCGCCTCGCCGAGGGGTACGGCCTGTCGACGGCCGGCCTCGACCGGCTCGCGGCCGCGGGCGTCGGGCTGGTCGTGACCTGCGACTGCGGCGTGGTCAACGTTGCGGAGGCCGCGCACGCGCGCTCGCTGGGGGTCGACCTGGTCATCACCGATCACCATCTGCCCACCGGCCCGCTGCCGGAGGCGGTGGCGGTTGTGGACCCGCACCGACCCGACTGCGGCTACCCCGATCCCGACCTGACCGGGGCCGGGATCTCGTACAAGCTCGCGACTGCGCTGCTGGCGCGCCGTGGCCGGACCGTGCACGGGCTCGCCGCCCTGGCGGCCATCGGGACCGTCGCCGACATGGCGCCGATGACCGGCGAGAGCCGTGCCATCGTCCGGCTCGGCCTCGACGAGCTGGCCACCACGAGCCGCGCCGGCCTGCGGGCGCTGCTCGCCCGGGCCGCCGAACATCCCGAGCGCCCCAGCGCCCGGGACCTGGCGTTCGGGGTGGCACCGCGCATCAACTCGGCAGGGCGCATCGACGACGCGGAGCTGGCGATCCGGCTGCTCCTGGAGGAAGACGCCTCGGCGGCCGAGGCGCTGGCCGAGGAGCTCGAGGCTGTCCAGCTGCGCCGCCGCGACCTGACAGCCTCCGCCCTCGAGGAGGCTCGTCGGCAGGCCGACCTCGAGCTTGGAGAGGCGCCGCTGCTCGTGCGCGGGGACGGTTGGGCGCCGGGGGTGATCGGGCTGGTGGCCGGCCGGCTGTGCGATGCCCTCTCCCGCCCGGTTGCCGTCGTCGCGCTGGTGGGGGAAGAGCTGCGGGGCTCGGTCCGGGCACCCGTCGACTTTAACGTGGCCGAGGCCCTGGCGGCGTGCGGTCACCACCTCACCAAGCGTGGCGGGCATCCCGGGGCGGGCGGGTTCAGCCTCCGGCCCGATGCCTGGGATGCGTTCCGGGCCGCCTTTGCCGCGCTCGGCCGCCCGTTCCCGGCGGGGGCTGCGGTGGAGCCGGAGCGGTCCGGGCGCCTGGTCGTCGACCTCGTCCTGCCGGCCGCGCACCTGGGCTGGGCGCTCGCCGGCGAGATCGAGCGGCTCGCTCCCTTCGGGCCCGGTCACCCGGAACCGATCCTGGCCGTGACCGGGCTGCGGGTCGGCGATGCGCGCCGCGTTGGAAGCGACGGCGGCCACGTCTCGCTGCGGATGCTGCGCGGCGTCGAGACGTTCGACGTGATCGCCTTCGGCGTTCCGGCCGGCCGGCCGCTTCCGGAGGAGGGGAGCGCCGTGGACGTGGTCGGAACGCTGCAGCGCGACACCTTCCAGGGCAGCCCGCGGCTCCGGATCCGCGCTCTCGACTACGCGCACGCTGCGGCCAGCCCCATCGCACAGCGCCGCGCCTCCCACGCAGCCTCGCGCCGGGGCGCGCCGACCGGAGTCTCCGCCTCCGCGCCGCTGGTCGTCGGGTGAGCGTGACCGCCGGGACGCCGCTGGAGCGGCTGCGGGCCAGGGTGGCGGCCCTCGGTGCTCCGCTCTGCCTCGGCATCGACCCGCACCCCGACGCGCTGCCCGAGGGGCTGCCGGGCGGCGTCGACGGGGTGGAGGCGTTCGCGCGCGGCCTGATCGAGTCTGCCGCCCAGCACGCCGCCGCGATCAAGGTGAACGTCGCGTTCTTCGAGGCGTTCGGGAGCCGCGGCATGGCCGCCCTGGAGCGCCTTCGGGGGGACGTGCCGCCCGACCACGTGCTGGTCCTTGACGCCAAGCGCGGCGACATGAGGAGCACCGCCGAGCGCTACGCGGAGGCGCTGCTGGGGCACCTTGGCGCCGACGGCGTGACCCTGTCGCCGTACCTCGGCGAGGATGCCATCGAGCCGTTCCGGGCCTACTCGGACCGGCTCCTCTACGTGCTTGCCCGCACCTCGAACCCCAGCGCCCCACGCCTCCAGCACCTGGCCGTCGGGGACGGAGAGACGCTGGCCGAGCACGTGGCCGCCTGGGTCTCGGAGCGGTGGCCGGTCCCGGAGGTCGGGCTGGTGGTCGGCGCAACGGCTCCTGATGAGCTGCTTCGCCTCCGTGCGCTGGTCCCGGGACCGGCGTTCCTGGTGCCCGGCCTCGGCGCGCAGGGAGGCGACCTCGCCGCCGCGGTGCGGGCCTGCCACGGGTCGCTGGCACCGGGGCTGATCAACGTCTCGCGCGGCATCGCCGGCGCCTCGCTCTCGTCGGACTGGCGCAGCGCGGCGGCCGCGGCAGCCGGGGCCTGGAGGGGGAAGATGGCCGAGGCGGGTGCTACACTTGCCCCTTAGCCCCGCATCAGCCGACGCCGAGCGGCGTCACGAACGAGGATTGGCGCATTCATGGGACCCATCGGCTGGCCTGAGCTCATCATCCTGCTCGTCGTCGTCCTGATCGTCTTCGGCCCGGGCAAGCTGCCGGACATCGGGAACGCGATCGGGCGCGGCGTGCGCGAGTTCCGCAAGGCATCCAACGACCTGGAGGAATCGATCCGCGGCGACACGAAGAAGCCCGCGGCATCGTCCGAGCGCACCGAGTCGAAGTAGGCCGGACGCGCCCCGGGGCGCGTCCCCCGATCCCAGGAGATCACCCGCACCGCTCGTGCGCGGCGCTGCTGCGCGTCGAGCGGCGACGACCCGAGGTGAACGGAGCTGAGCGACCCATCGACTGACCCGGCGGTCACCCACGACCTGGCGACCATGACGCTGGTGGAGCACCTCGAGGAGCTCCGCCGGCGGATGATCATCATCGTGGCCTCGGTGCTCGCCGCCGCGGTGGTGGGCTTCATCCTGTCGCGCCCGGTCCTGGACCTCCTGCGCACCCCCCTTCCCGAGGGCCAGGACACCCTCATCTTCCTCTCGCCCGCGGATGCCTTCGCGGCCCAGCTCAAGATCGCCGGCTTCCTGGGCATCGCCTTCGCGATGCCCGTGATCCTGTTTCACGTCTGGCGCTTCGTGACGCCGGGTCTGCTGCCCAACGAGCGGCGCTACGTGTGGCCGGTGATGCTGGCCGCCCTGCTCCTCTTCGCTCTGGGCGTGACCATTGGTTTCGTGGTCATCCCGTACGCCCTGAACTTCCTGCTCGGCTTCGCCGGACCGGGGCTGGAGCCTGCGCTGACCATCGACGGCTATATCGGGTTCGTGACCACCATGATGCTGGCCTTCGGCGTGGTGCTGGAGTTCCCGATCCTGCTCATCGGGCTGGCCAAGGTGGGCATCCTCAACCACCGGCGCCTGGCCGCCCAGCGCCGCTGGGCTCTGCTGGCGATCGTGCTGTTCGCGATCGTGCTGACGCCGGGCGGCGACCCCATCTCGCCGCTGATCCTGTCGGGGGTGATGTTCCTCCTGTTCGAAGGGTCGCTGCAGATCATCCGCTTGATCCGACGCTGACCGATGGGCACCGTTCACCGCCGGGTGCTGCTGCTGACCGATGGCGCCATGCGCGCGCACGCGGCGCCCGGCCACCCGGAACGCCCGGAGCGGCTGGAGGCCGTGGCCCAGGGCGTGGCCGATGGCGCCGGCGAGGCCGGCGCCCAGCTGGTGCGCGAGGCCCCGCAACCGGCGGACGAGGAGGACCTGCTGCGCGTGCACCCGCAGTGGCACGTGCGACGCCTGGACGACGCCGCGGCGAGCGGCGGTGGCTGGATCGACGCCGACACGTACCTGGGCCGCGGATCGATGGACGCGGCGCGCCTGGCGGCGGGAGCCACGGTCCGCGCGGCCCTGGCGGCCGCTCGGGGCGAGGCGGCGGTGGCGTTCGCGGTGGTGCGTCCACCCGGCCACCATGCAGCCGCCGAGCACGCCGCCGGGTTCTGCCTGGTGAACAACGTGGCCGTGGCCGTCGAGCGGCTGCGCGCCGACGGGCGTGCCGGCCGGGTGGCGGTCCTGGACTGGGACGTACACCACGGGGACGGGACCCAGGCGATCTTCGACGCCGATCCGCGGGTGATGTACGTCTCCACCCACCAGTCCCCGCTCTATCCGGGCACCGGCGACGCGACCGAACGCGGCGTGGGAGAGGCGGAGGGCACCAACCTGAATGTCCCGCTCGCGCCCGGGAGTGGGGACCGGGAGCTGACCGACGCTTGGCTGGGCACGCTGCTGCCGGCCGTCGAAGAGTTCCAGCCACAGGCAATCCTGCTCTCGGCCGGCTACGACGCCCATCGCGACGACCCATTGGCCCACCTGATGGTGACCGAGGCCGGCTACCGCGCGGTCGCCAGCGCCATTGGGGCGCTGGCGCGCCGCCTGGGGATCGCAGGCGTCGCGATCACGCTCGAGGGCGGCTACGACCTCCCCGCGCTGCGGGCCAGCGCGGCCGCGACGGTGGCCGGTCTGCTGGAGGGGCTCGAGACGGCCGCCGCGCGAGGGCCGTGAGCACGGAGCGGCCCTCCGCGCGGGCTATACTCGAACCCAGTCGCAGGACATCGACATTCATGGCCCGTGCAGCACAGCCCAGCTCCCCGAAGACCTCCCGCAAGCCGAGACCGGACGATGACGGCCACCCGGCGGCACCGGTCGCGGGGACGGGCCAGGTTGTGGTGCTGACCGGGCTCTCCGGCGCCGGGAAGAGCCAGGCCTCCAAGCTGTTCGAGGACCTCGGTTACTACTGCGTCGACAACCTGCCGCCCGAACTGCTGGAACGCTTCCTGGACCTCCGGGAGGCCGATCCGGAGCGGTACTCCAGGGTTGCGCTGGTGCTCGACATCCGCGCGGGGGACCCTGCCTCGGCCATCGAGCACGCCCGTCGCACGCTGCAGCCGCGTGGGATCGCGCTGGACGTCATCTATCTCGAGGCCGGCGACGCCACGCTGGTCAGGCGCTTCAGCGAGACGCGGCATCGGCACCCGCTGCAGACGCGCAGTGGGGTCCAGGCCGGAATCGCGGAGGAGAGGCGGCTGCTGGAGGCGACCCGCGAGCAGGCTGACCACGTGATCGACACCAGCGGCCTGTCCATCGGGCAGCTGAAGGAGCGACTCTTCACCTTTGTCCCGCGGGAGCGCGGTGCCGGCGAGCTGATGGTCGACGTCGTCACCTTCGGCTTCAAGTACGGGCTGCCACTTGAGGCCGACCTGGTCTTTGACGTCCGGTTCCTGACAAATCCGTACTACGTGCCCGACCTCAAGCCGCTCTCCGGGCTCGACACCCCGGTACGCGACTACGTGCTGGGGCAGCCCGCCGCGGGGCGCTTCCTGGAGCTGGTGGCCGAGCTGCTGCAGCTGACCATCCCCGCGTATCGCGCCGAGGGGAAAGCGCGGCTGACCGTGGCGCTGGGTTGTACCGGCGGATACCACCGCTCGATTGCCCTGGCCGAGGAGCTGGCCGAGCGGATACGCCGCGTGCCGAATATCTCCGTGGCCGTCTTCCACCGGGAGCTCGAGCGATGAGGCGCATTCGCCTGCCGCGCTGGCTCTACCCGGGAATGCACCTGAAGCGCTGGCTGGTCCTCGTCTTCGGCGGGATCACGATCCTGGCGCTCGGTACGGCCATCTTCCTTGTCGACTTCTACCGCAACCTGCCGGACGACTCGCCGATCTACCTCCTCACTGGTGCGGGCCTCGATCGCCCGATCCGCGCCGCCCTGGTGGCCGCCGCCGGCATCCTCCTGACCGGCATTGGCGTCTGGGGCCTGATGCGCTCGATCGTCTCGCCCTTCGTGGCCCGTGGCGATTCCGTGATGGAGGTGCTCTACACCAAGCGCTACCTGGGGCGCGGCCCTCGGATCGTGGCCATCGGCGGCGGGACAGGGCTCTCGACCCTGCTCCGCGGCCTGAAGGGCTATTCGGCCAACATCACCGCCATCGTGGCCGTGGCCGACGACGGCGGCTCGTCCGGCCGGCTCCGTCAGCAGCTGGGTATCGTGCCGCCGGGCGACATCCGCAACTGCATCGCCGCCCTGGCCGACGCCGAGCCGCTGATGACCCAGCTGATGCAGTACCGCTTCCCGCCCGGCTCCGGCCTGGATGACCACGCGTTCGGCAACCTGTTCATCGCAGCCATGACCGCGGTGACCGGCGACTTCGAGGAGGCGGTGCGCGAATCGAACCGCGTCCTGGCGGTGCGCGGCCAGGTGCTGCCGGCCACGAGCGTGCCGCTCAATCTGAGAGCCATCCTGGCCTCGGGACGCCATCTGTCCGGCCAGGTGGCGATCAGCCATGCGGAGGAGCCGATCGAGCGCGTCTCCATCGAGCCGGAGGACGTGCGCGCCAACCCGGAGGCGCTGGAGCGCATCCTGGAGGCGGACCTGGTGGTCATCGGTCCGGGAAGCCTGTACTCGAGCGTTCTGCCCAACCTGTTGATCAGCGACATCCGTGACGCCGTGTCCGCCGCCAGCGGCCTGCGGGTCTATGTCTGCAACGTGGCGACCCAGCCGGGTGAGACGGGCGCCTTCTCGGCGGCCCGCCACCTGGAGGCGCTCTTCGATCACGTGGGCGACGACCTGATCGACTTCGCGCTGATCAACGGCAACCATGCCGCGCGGCGTCCGGAGGGTTGGCTGGGCCAGCCGGTGATCGTCGACGAGCGCCGGCTCGAGGAGCTGCCAGTCACGGTCATCGAGCAGGACCTGGTGGATGTCACGAATGCCCATCGCCACGATTCGGTCAAGCTGGCCAGCGCCCTGATCCGCCTCCAGCAGGAGGAGCGCCAGGAGCGGGTTCGGCAGCGGCGCGTGCGCCGCCCGACCGCGTCGGCCGGCTGACCGGCCGATGCTGGTCGCCAGCGAGCTGAAGGGCGAGCTCGCCCGCATCCACCCAGCGCGGACGTGCTGCCGCCGCGCCGAGCTGGCCGGGCTGCTCTACGCAGGCCGCACCGCTGCTGGCGTCAGCACCCTTGACCACGCAACCGCCCGCGTGGCCGTGCAGCTCGCCAGCTCGCTGGGGATCCCGGTCGAGCCGGGGCGGATGGCCCCTGCGACGCGCCGGCACCTGGAGGTGGCGCTCGATCCCGGCCTGGCCGCCGGTTGGAGCTGGGCCGATGCGCTGGCCTGCGACCGCCGCGCCTTCCTGCGCGGCGTGCTGCTGTCGGGCTCGGTGTCGCTCACCGGGAGCGGCCCGCACATCGAGTTCGTCATGGCCGATCCGTCGCGGGCCGTTGAGCTGCGCCGCCGTCTTGGCGAGATGGGTGTCGCGACCGGGACGCTGGAGCGGCGCGGGCGCCACGTGGTGTACCTCAAGGGACGCGAGCAGCTCGGCGCCCTGCTGCGTCTGACCGGGGCGAACCGCGCGCTGCTGGACTTCGAGGCGGAGGGCGTGGCACGTGACGTGCGCAACCGGGTGAACCGTCTGCTGAATGCGGAGGGGGCAAACCTCGGCCGCACGGTGCGGGCCGCCGACCGCCAGCAGCGGGCTATCGACCGGCTCGAGTCGCGCGGCGAGCTGGCCGGCCTGCCACAGGCGCTCCGCGAGACGGCGACCCAGCGGCGACGACAACCGGACGCCGACCTGGACACCCTCGCGAGCGCCCTGGGGGTGAGCCGCTCGGCGGTCAACCACCGGCTGCGCCGCCTGGTGGCGCTGGCCGAGGAGCATGACGACAAGGAGGCCACGTGACGGCACCCCGTAGGCCCATGGTGGCCGCCAACTGGAAGATGAACCCGACCGACCGTCAGGCGGCGCTGGAGCTGGCGCGCGCGGTGGCCGATGCCACGGCTGGCCTTGGCGCGGAGACGGTGATCTGCCCGCCATCCATCTACCTGCCTGCCGTGGCGGACGCCGTGGGCGGGCGCGTCGGTATCGGCGCACAGACCATGCGCGCCGAGGAATCGGGCGCCTACACCGGCGAGATTTCGCCAGTGATGCTCGCTGGCCTCGCCAGTCACGTGATCCTGGGCCACTCTGAGCGGCGCCAGTACGACAACGAGACCGATGCGGGCGTGGCCGCCAAGGTGCGTTCGGCGGTCGACCATGGCCTGGTGCCGATCGCCGCCATCGGCGAACTTGCCGAGGAGCGTCGCGCGGGGCAGACCGAGGCGGTGCTGGACCGGCAGCTGCGGGCGGCGATCTCCCAGCTGGATCGCATCGAGGGCAGCGGCCTGGTGATCGCCTACGAGCCGGTGTGGGCCATCGGCACCGGCGACGCCGCCTCCCCGCAGGATGCCCAGGCGGCCGCCGCCCGGATCCGCGGCCTGCTGCACGAGGCCGATCCCGACGGCGCGCACGAGGTGCGGATCCTGTACGGCGGCAGCTGCACGCCGGACAACGCCGAGGAGCTGTTCGCCATGCCCGACGTGGACGGCGCGTTGGTGGGGGGCGCGTCGCTCGACGCCGGACGTTTCGCGGCGATCGTGCGCGCGGCGGCCGAGGTGCGCGCGTGAGCGAGCCGACGCCGCCGCCGCCGCGCCCGGTGGTGCTGTGTGTGCTCGACGGGTTCGGCCTGAACGACGACCCGGCGCGCAACGCCCTCCTCGCGGCCCGGATGCCGGTGTGGAACGAGCTAACCGCGACCTGGCCGACGTGCCGCCTGGCGGCATCCGGCGAGGACGTGGGCCTGCCGGTTGGGCAGATGGGCAACAGCGAGGTGGGGCACCTCAACCTCGGCGCCGGCTTCGCGGTCCTGCAGGACCTGCCACGCATCAGCAGGGCAGTGCGCGAAGGCGACTTCGCGCGGAACACCGAGCTTCGGCTGGCCGCCGACGAGGCCGTGGAGCGGGGGACCGCGCTGCACCTCATGGGCCTGATCGGGCCGGGCGGCATCCACGCCCTGGACGAGCACATCGTGGCCATGGCCGAGCTGGCGCGGGATGTCGGCCTGCCGCCCGAGCGCGTCCACCTCCACGCCTTCACCGACGGGCGCGACACCCCGCCGCGTTCGGCGGTGCAGATCCTGCCCGCGCTGGTCGAGCGCCTGGCAGGCATCGCGCGGGTGGCCACCGTCTCGGGGCGCTTCTATGCCATGGACCGCGACCGTCGCTGGGAGCGCACCCAGCTGGCCTGGGAGGCGCTGGTGCACGGCATCGGGCGACGTGCCACGACGCCCGCCGAGGCGATCGAGCTGGCCTACGCCCACGACGAGTCGGACGAGTTCATCCGTCCCACCGTCATCGATGGCTACATGGGCATGGCCGATGGCGACGCCGCGGTCCACCTCAACTTCCGCGCCGATCGGGCCCGGCAGCTGACCTGGGCGCTGGCGCTGGACGCGTTCGACGGCTTCGACCGCGGCAGCCGTCCCGCCGACCTGCACCTGGTGACCCTGACCGAGTACCAGGCGCGCGATGAGCTGCCGGTGGCGGTGGCGTTCCCGCCGCAGGAGATCGACTCGCTGGCCGCGTACCTGGCGCGCCTGGGGCGGACCCAGCTGCACCTGGCAGAGACCGAGAAGTACGCGCACGTGACGTACTTCTTCAACGGCGGCCGGGAGGAGCAGCTGCCCGGGGAGGAGCGAGTCCTCGTCCCGTCGCGCCGCGACGTCCCGACGTACGACCTGGCGCCCGAGATGCGCGCGCCGGAGATCACCGAGCGCCTGGTCGCCGCGATCGAGGCCGGCGCGCACGACTTCATCATCGTCAATTACGCCAACCCGGACATGGTCGGCCACACCGGGGTGTGGGACGCGGCGGTGCGGGCCGCCGAGGTGATCGACGAGTGCCTGGGCCGCGTGGCCGACGCCACGCTGGCGGCCGGCGGTGCGCTGGTGATCACCGCCGACCACGGCAATATCGAGGAGATGCGCGACGCGGCGGGGAAGCCACAGACCAAGCACACCACCTCGCCGGTGCCGCTGGTCCTGGTGGGGGAGCGCTGGCGAGGCCGCACACTCCATGACGGGCGGCTGGCCGACGTGGCTCCGACGCTCTGCGTGCTGCTGGGCATCCCGTCCGGCCCGGCCATGACCGGGCGTGGCCTGCTGGAGCCTCTGCCCTGAGGGCGGCCTCGCCATCGGTCTGGTAGACTGCGCCGGCCCATGACACCCCTTGTCTTCGCACAGATGATCCTCGCCGTGGCGCTCATCGCCGCCATCCTGCTGCAGCAGCGCGGGACCGGCCTGGGTGGCGCCTTCGGCGGCGAGGTGACCGCCTACCGCAGCCGTCGCGGGATCGAGCGCACGCTCTTCCGCCTGACGATCGTGCTGGCGGTCCTCTTCGTGCTCTTCAGCCTGCTCAACCTGGTCGATTTCAGCGCCCTCTAGGGCGTGCTATCATCGGGCCGCCTCACCGGACGTCCGCGTCCGGGGATCGCGTGCCGAGGTGGCGGAATAGGCAGACGCGCTAGGTTCAGGACCTAGTGACCATTACGGTCGTGTGGGTTCAAGTCCCTCCCTCGGTACCACACCCTCGCATGGGCCCAGGTGGCGGAATTGGTATACGCGTACGTTTGAGGGGCGTATGAGGCAACTCATCCGGGTTCAAGTCCCGGCCTGGGCACCAACTCCCACCGCCAAGCAGACCGATGACGCCGCCCCAGCGGGCGGCGTTCGCGCACCATGACGCAGAGGGTGACGATCAACCTGGTCACCACCGGCCGCCGATCCGGCGAAGCGCGGACGGCGACGCTCTACGCGTTCCCCGATGGCGATCGCCTGGTGATCGTGGGCTCGCTTGGCGGAGCGCCACGCCATCCCGCCTGGGTGCACAACCTTCGCGCGCAGCCCCGAGCCGTCGTTCGCCGCGGCCGAGCGGAGGAGGCGGTAATCGCACGCGAGGCGGAGGGCGACGAGCGCGAGCGGCTGTGGCAGCTGGTGACCGATGCCTTCCCGCTGTACGCCACGTATCAGCGCCGCACCGATCGGACGATCCCGCTGTTCGTGCTGGAGCCGGTGGGCGAGGACGCGTGATAGGCTGCCTCCGCGGGCGGTTAGCTCAGCTGGTCAGAGCACCTCGTTTACACCGAGGGGGTCGGGGGTTCGAGTCCCTCACCGCCCACCATCGAACCGGCTGCTGGTAGCATCAGCGTCGTCCACTCCATAGCGTGAGGCCACCGAGCAATGGAGATCCTCTGGATCGTCCTGGGCATCATCGCGGTCCTGGTCGTCTTCCTGGTCGTCATCTACAACTCCCTCGTCCGCCTGCGCAACATGGTGGACGAGGCCTGGAATCAGATCAGCGTGCAGCTCAAGCGACGGCACGACCTGATCCCGAACCTGGTCAACGCCGTGAAGGGCTACATGGACTTCGAGCAGGAGACGCTGACCCGCGTCGTCGAGGCTCGGAACCAGGCCGTCACAGCGCAGCAGGCCGGCCCGCAGAACGCGGGCGCATCGGCCCAGGCCGAGGGGTTCCTGACCGCGGCCCTGCGCCAGCTGTTCGCGCTGGTAGAGAACTACCCGGACCTGAAGGCCAACCAGAACGTGCTGCAGCTCCAGGAGGAGCTAACCACCACGGAGAACCAGATCGGGTTCTCGCGGCAGCATTACAACGCCACGGTGCGGGAGTTCAACACCTCCATCCAGACCTTCCCGAACGTGCTGATCGCCGGCATGTTCGGCTTCCGCGAGCGCGACTACTTCCAGATCGAGGAGGCTGACGCGGCGGTGCCCGAGGTGAACCTGCGCACGACGTGACGCTCGCCTTGGCTGGACCGATGGGCGGGCCCGCATGAGCGCGCGACCGGCACCCACGACCTTCTACCGCGAGATCGATCGCAACCGGCGCAACTCCTGGATCCTGGTCCTGGTGGTCGCGCTGGTGCTCGCGGCGCTGGGCGGCGCCATCGGCTACGCGACCGACTTCGGCTTCTGGGGCGTGGCCGTGGCCCTGGTGGTGGCCGGCGCGATGAGCGTCGGCTCCTACTATGGCGGCGACAAGCTGGTGCTGCTGACCTCCGGGGCGAAGCAGATCGAAGTGGCGAACCCGCCGGACCAGTACAAGCAGCTCGTCAACGTGGTGACCGAGATGAGCCTGGCTGGCGGCACGCCGATGCCCAGGGTCCACGTCATCCATGACTCGGCGCCGAACGCCTTCGCAACCGGACGCGACCCGAAGCACGCCTCGCTGGCGGTCACCACCGGGCTGCTGGACAAGATGGATCGCGAGCAGCTGCAGGGCGTCGTGGCTCACGAGATGAGCCACATCGGCAACTATGACATCCGCTTCACGCTGCTGGTCGGCGTGCTGGTGGGGAGCATCGCGTTGCTGGCCGACTGGTTCCTGCGCTACACGTTCTGGTTCGGCGGCGGGCGCCGCGGGGGTGGGAGCCGTGACCGCGGGGGCGGGGGAGCGGGGGCCATCCTGCTGGTGGTGGCCGTGCTGCTGGCGATCGTGGCCCCGATCATCGGCCGCGCGGTGCAGCTGGCGGTGAGCCGCAGGCGCGAGTCGCTGGCTGACGTCAGTGCCGTGGAGCTGACCCGCAACCCGGTGGGCCTGGCGCGCGCCCTGCGCACCATCGCCGACGACCCGGAGGTGCTGGAGGTGGCCAACCGCGCCACGCAGCACCTGTACATCGTCAACCCCATCAAGAGCTTCGAGAAGCGCGCCTCCTCGATGTGGGACACGCACCCGCCCATCGGGGAGCGAATCGCCACCCTCCGCAACCTGGCCGGGCAGTTCGGCCAGGATCCGACGCTGGTGGCCTGAGACAGGTCGATCGGTTGCCGCTCCATCGGGCCCTGTGCTATCGTCGCGGGCGGATACGCGACCACGAGCGAGGCCGCGAGGCCATCGGATCGACCGGCGGGCCGAGGTAGCTCAGTTGGTAGAGCACGGGACTGAAAATCCCGGTGTCGTCAGTTCGATCCTGACCCTCGGCACCACGCATCGTGGCGCGAGATCCGGCGAAAAACGGGCGGAAGTGGCTCAGTTGGTAGAGCATCACCTTGCCAAGGTGAGGGTCGCGGGTTCGAGTCCCGTCTTCCGCTCCATTTTTATGCCCATCGCAGGCGTCCCGCGGGTGTCATCGGACCGGTGACCTGCTAGCCTCGTGGCACAGGGGTGCCCCGTCGTCTAGTGGTAGGACAGCGGACTTTGGATCCGTGAACCGAGGTTCGAATCCTCGCGGGGCAGCCAATCGAGATCGGGGCGACGTGCCCGAGTGGTTCAGGGAGCGGTCTGCAAAACCGTTTACACGGGTTCGATTCCCGTCGTCGCCTCCATCACACTGACGCCATGGACCGATGGCGCCGCGCAGTCCTCGCCCTCCTGATCTCTGGCCTGGTGGCAGGCTGCGCGCCGGAGCCGATCGAGCCATCCGTCGCCGTGCCGGTGACCGACAACGGCCCCACGCCGACGAACGCCTGCGAGCGCGCTGTCGTGGCGCGTGCCGAGCATCTCCGCGACCATGGGGCGGCTGGCTCGGAGGCCCTGGAGGGCGACATCTTCGAGACCTGCACCTACGCCGAGTTCCAGGCCGCGAACGCCATGATGGCTGATCGGTATCGGTACCCCGGTGACGGCCGCACCTACGTGGGGCGCGCCTGCGCGCGGCTGTTCTCGGTCTATCGCGGGACGCGACTCTGTCAGTCTCGATGAGCGTGCGGCGCGCCGTCCGGGCTCCATCCACCGGGCAACGTGCCGAGGATCAGTCGACCTCCGCGGATAAGCGCCGTCACCTCGAGCGGTCGCCCGTCGCGCGGGTCGCGCCGCAGGACGGCCATGTCGGCGGGACCACCGACCTCGAGCACCGCGTCGGTAGGCCAGCGGGGATTGCCGTCGGTGGCGAGCGGGATCACCATGGCGCCCCCCAGGTCAAGGGTCTGCGAGTCTCCGCGGGAGATGGCCCGGACCTCCTCGTCGCTGCCCACGGCGAGGATGATGCCCTCCGCCCAGGCGATGGTGGTCGCGTCCGGACGCCCCACTCCAGGCAGCACCAGGCCGCCAACGAGCAGCGAGTACAGGTGGGTCACAGGGTCCAGCCTACGCCTGTGCGCCCCTCTCGCATGCTACCGTTCGGACGAGGCGTGCAGCCGAGCGGCCCGCCGGAGTGGCGAAACGGCAGACGCGGCCGGCTTAAACCCGGCGGCCCCGGAAGGGGCGTGGGGGTTCGAATCCCTCCTCCGGCACCAACCTCACCGTGGCAGTGTCTCAGCGGCGGCCGAAGAGCCCCCGACGCTTCGACGGTTGTCCCGCCGCGGCCTCAGGCTGGTTCGGGATCCCGACAACCGCCTGCGCGAGCCGATGCATGGCGAGGGCCACGGGCGTGCCCGGCCGGCTGGTGACCACCGGCACGCCCTCGTTCACGGCCCGGATCATCTCCACCTCGGTGTAGGGGATCTCGGCGGCCGGCTTGGAGCGCAGCAGGTTTTCCAGGTCGCGCGACTTGAGCAGCTCCTTGGGGAAGATGTGGTTCACGACGAACAGGGTTCGCGCCTGGAGCGTCGTGGTCTCAGCCAGGAACCCGAGCAGCAGGCTCATGGCCCGCAGCGCGGCGATCTCCGGGAAGATGACGAACGCGTGCGTCGAGGCCTGCTCGAGCATCCACAGCGAGCGGGGATCGAGCCGCGAGCCGCAGTCGACCACGATGTGCTCGAAGCGCGGCCGCAGCAGGTTGATGGCCCGCTCCAGGTTCTCGACCTGCACCCGGAACTCGGCATCCGGGTGTGATGGCGCGGCGAGCACCTGCAGCCCCGACGAATGCGGCGTGAGATAGCTGGCCGCCAGCTCCTCGTCGGCGAGCGCCTGCTCGTCGGTCAGGAGCCCCACCAGGTCGAAGCGCGGCGTCAGGTTGAGGTGCGTGGCGACCTGGCCGAACTGCATGTCCAGGTCGACAAGGAGGACGCGGGCGCCGCTGCCGGTCGGCTCGGTCACCCCACCGGCCAGCAGGACGGCGGTGTTAACCGCCAGGGTCGTGGTACCCACGCCGCCCTTCGGCGAGAAGAAGGTGGTGATCTCGCCGGTTGGCATCTCCGAGCGCACCGCCTGGGGTCGCACGCGGCCGGCGCGGATGAGGAGCGCCTCCACGCGGGCGTCGAGCTCGCTGCGGGCGAAGCCGGCGGTAATGACATCATCGGCCCCGGCCTCGAGGAAGGCGATCCGGGCCTCGACGTCGCCGGCGGGGGCCACGACCAGCACGGGGGTCGGCACGGTGGCCGCGCTGCGCAGGCGCCCGATGGCACCGGACACCGCCAAGCCCTCGGCCACCACGAGGTCGAAGCCCGCGTCGCGCAGGGCCGCGGCGGCCTCGGCAGGCGAGTGGACGCTGTGCGTGGTGTACCCGGCGTTGGCCAGCTGCGCCTCCAGCTCGCCGCGGAGGTCGTCGGAGGGCGCGCAGATCAGGATCGGGTTGGCGGGCATGCTCACTTCGGCAGCTGGTCTGGCCGTGAGTATAGACGGGCCCACGCTCGTTGCCAGATGGCCGGAGCTGGGCGTATACTCGCCGCTGCGCCTCCGATCGCGGAGGCGGTTCGCATGTCTTGGGCTCCTTTCTGCCGCACCGATGTCGAGCCGAGCTCGGGTGCCGCAAGCCCATAGAGAGGAGGAGATCCGGCCTATGCGCCGATACGAGCTGATGCTGCTCTTCCGACCCGACCTGGAGGATGACAAGCTCCAGTCAGCGGTCGAGAAGGTCACGCGCGCCATCGTCAATGCCGGCGGGGCGCTCACCAAGGTTTCACCGTGGGGCAAGCGCCGCCTGGCGTACCAGATCCAGCACTTCCGCGAGGCGAGCTACTTCCTGCTCCATTTCGACATCGCGCCCTCCCAGATCCGGGAGCTGGAGCGTGGCCTGCTCATCAGCGAGGAGGTCCTGCGCCACCTGGTGACCGTTCTGGAGGACCGCGGCGAGATGGCAGAGGAGGATCTGCCGCCGGCCGCAGTGCCAGCCGCCGAGCGGGAGTCGCGCGAGGAGCCGGCGGAGGGCGCGGCCACGGCCGAGCCCGCCGGGGATGTCGCTGCCGACGCCGGAGAAGCGGGCGAGCCCGACTCCGCTGAGGCCGCGTCTGCCGGGGAGACCCCTGCGGAGGACGCCCCCGCCGAGGAAACGCCATCGACCGAACCGGTCGAGGCCTAGGAGAGCCGCACCATGACGCTCAACAAGATGATGATCATCGGCAACCTGGGCGCTGACCCCGAGCTGCGCTACACGCCCGGCGGCAAGGCAGTCGCCGAGCTGCGGGTCGCGGTCAACGACCGCAGCCGGGGGCCGGACGGTGAATGGCAGGAGGAGACCCAGTGGTTCCGCGTGGAGCTCTGGGAGCAGGCCGCCGAGCGAGCCGCCGAGCGCCTGCGCAAGGGCCACAAGGTCTTCGCCGAGGGATCCCTGCGCGCCCGCGAGTGGGAGGGCAAGGACGGCCAGAAGCGCACCTCGCTGGAGATCCGCTTCGCCCGCGTGCAGTCCCTCGAGCGCCGCGATCCGTCCGAGGGCGGCTACGGCGGCTCATCCTCCGAGAACGCCAGCCCGATGGGCCCCGGCAGCGAGCCCGTGGCCCGGCCACGCGGCGCCGGCGAGGCGCAGGCGGCCCGCACCACCGAATCGATCGACGTCGACGACATCCCCTTCTGAGGAACGATCCCGAATGCCCAGTGCACGCTCCCGCCGCGAGACGGCGGACTACTACCGCGACCGGCGTCGCCGCAAGGTCTGCAACTTCTGCGTCGACAAGGCCGAGTCCATCGACTACAAGGAGGTCAACCGCCTGCGCCGCTACCTGTCCGAGCGCGCCAAGATCGAGCCGCGCCGCAAGACCGGCACGTGTGCCCGCCACCAGCGCATGCTGACCGTGGCGCTCAAGCGCGCGCGGCACGTAGCCCTGCTGCCCTACGCGCCGCAGCACCTGCGCCCCTGACGCCACCGACCGGCGGTGAACATCGTCCTGCTGGTCGGCTCGCTCGGCGTCATCCTGCTGGCCGCCGAGCTGTTCACGAACGGCATCGAGTGGTTCGGGCACAGGCTGAACCTGGCCGAGGGGGCCGTCGGCAGCGTGCTGGCGGCCGTGGCCACGGCCATGCCCGAGACGCTGATCCCGGTCATCGCCATCCTCGGCCCGGCCGTCTTCGGCGGGAACCCGGAGGCGGGCCAGGCCATCGGTGTGGGCGCCATCCTGGGCGCCCCGTTCATGCTGGCCACCCTGGCCATGTTCGTGACCGGGACCGCCATCGTGATCTTCGCGCGCGGCGGCCGGCGAAGCACGGAGATGCGCGTGAACACCGGCGTGCTGGGCCGCGACGTCGGGTTCTTCGTGGTGGGCTACGGCATCGCCATTGGGACCGCCTTCCTGCCTGAGGAGGTCGACTGGCTCAAGTACGTCGCCGCGGCCCTGCTGGTGGTGCTGTACGCCGTGTACGTCCGGCTGCATTTCACCGACGAGGCCGCGGAAGGCGACGCGGAGGACCTCAACCGGCTGCACATGACCCGCCTGCCGGGCCTTCGGCCCGCGCCGGCGGTGGATTTTGACCTGCTGCCGCACGAGAACGACCCGTGGGAGGCGCCGGGGGTCGTGCCGGGGATGCGCATCATCGTCAGCCAGGTGGCGGTCGCATTGGCGCTGATCGTGGTGGGCGCGCAGGTCTTCGTCGGAGCCGTCGAGGACCTGTCGGCGCAGGTCGGGATGGATCCCACCATCCTGGCCCTGATCATTGCGCCGATCGCCACCGAGCTACCGGAGAAGTTCAACAGCGTGCTGTGGGTGCGTAACGGGAAGGACACGCTGGCGATGGGCAACATCACCGGCGCGATGGTCTTCCAGAGCTGCCTGCCCACGGTGCTGGGCCTGCTCTTCACGACCTGGCACGTCACCGGCGCCAGCGCCATCACCTTCGCCTCGGCCGGCGTCGCGTTCGTGGCCGTCCTGCTGATCTTCGGCAACATGCTGCGCAGCGGGCGACTCTCGGCATGGATGCTGCTGGTCGGCGGCCCGCTCTACCTGGTGTACGTCTACCTGGCCCTCTTCACGCCGCTGGGGGCGGGTGCTGCGCCCGTTCACTGAGGCCGAGCGACGCGGGGCCACGGATTCCGCAAACATCAGTGCCGTCTGACCGTCCCGGTGCCGGCCACGGGTATACTTGAGCGGCCGGTGACTGACCATCGGCACCGCGCCGGGAGCGTGGCTGCATGCAACGAGGAGACAATCTCCGTGCTCAAGCAGGAAACGCCAAGTCCCACCGCCCCGAAGGAAAGCACCCCGGAGCTTTGGGCCTTCTTCCGCGGCGAGCTGGTTCCACTCGCCGACGCTCGCGTGAGCGTGATGACCCATGCCTTCAACTACGGCACGGCCGTCTTCGAGGGGATCCGCGCCTACTGGAACGCCGACGAGCAGCAGCTCTTCGCCCTGGACCTGCTGGCCCACTACGAGCGCATCAAGGCCTCCGCCCGGCTGCTCCTGATGGAGATCCCGTACTCCCCCGAGGACCTGGCTGCGCATACCGTGGAGATGCTTCGCCGGGACGGCCTCCGGGAGGACGTCTACATCCGGCCTCTCGTCTACAAGTCAAGCGAGACCATCGGCGTCCGGCTCCACAACCTGGACGCCGATGTCGTCATCTTCGGGATCCCGTTCGGCCAGTACATCGACACCGAGGGCGGCATCCGGGCCATGGTCTCCAGCTGGCGCCGGACCGATGACAACGCCATCCCGGCCCGCGGCAAGATCACCGGCGCGTACGTCAACGGGGCGCTCGCCAAGAGCGAAGCCCAGCTGAACGGTTTCGACGAGGCGATCGTGCTGACCCAGGACGGCCACGTCAGCGAGGGCAGCGCCGAAAACCTGTTCATCGTCAAGAACGGGAAGCTGATCACGCCGCCGGTCACGGACAACATCCTGGAGGGGATCACCCGCCGCAGGATGATGCAGATGGCACGCGAGAGGCTGGAGGTGGCCAGCGAGGAGCGGACCATCGACCGCACCGAGCTGTACACCGCCGACGAGGTATTCCTGTGCGGAACCGGAGCGCAGATCTCCCCGGTGGTCGAGATCGACCGTCGCAAGATCGGCACCGGCCGACCGGGACCGATCACCCGCCAGCTGCACGACATCTACTTCGGAGCGGTTCGCGGGCGCGAGGAAGCCTATCGAGACTGGCTGACCCCGGTCTACTGATCGGGGGGCCATCCGGCGGCCGCGGATCGCCTGCGGCCGCCGCGACTTGGACGAGGGCACATGTCCGAGCCGCGTGACGACGACCGGCACCACTGGCTGCAGCGGTCCCTGGAGATGCTGCCCGGCATCATCAGCTGGGCGATCATCATCGGGCCGATCTGGCTCAGCTTCAGCTACCCGTGGCTGGTGGCGTACTTCGTCCTGAGCTTCGACTTCTACTGGTTGACCCGCGCGCTGTGGATGGCCGCTTCGGTGATCGTGGCCTACCGCCGCATTCGCCGCGTGCTGGCCGCGGACTGGGGCGCGCGACTTTCGTCGCTCGACGACCTGCCCGGCCGGCGAACGGAACTGCTTCGGCGGTTGAGCGAGGCAGGGCGAACGGCTGGATCGCTCGGCTTCGCGGTGGGAGGCGGCTCACCCGATCGCCATGAGCGTCGCGCCCTGGAGGACGAGCTGCGCGCGATCGAGGCCGCGAGCGCGGTGGGGGAGCCGCTGCCGGACTGGCGCGCGTACGTGCACCTGGCGCTGATCCCGACC
>DASUSP010000007.1:0-6393 GCA_036375035.1 Candidatus Limnocylindria bacterium | reverse complement strand
GTCCGGCGGGGGGACGGCCTCGACGATGGGCTCCTCGGGCATCGGTTCCTCGACGAACTCGTACATGTCGAGCAGGGCGCTCAGCGTCGTACCTTCCTCGGAGAGGCTGACCTGGCCCTCCCAGGAGTACCAGGTCGGCGGGGCCTCGTCGGGCAGCGCCGGGAGCTCCCAGTACACCAGCGAGGCATAGCTGCCGTACTGCTGGCTGATCTCCGCGAAGAGGCTGATGGTGCCCTGCTCGTTCGCGATGAGCTCGCAGTACAAGCTGGTGTGGGTGTCGCTCTCGCGCGTGGACCGATGCGCGCTGGCGACGGATGGAAGGGCGGCGACCAGCAGGGCGGCCGCCGCGACGATTACCAAGATGCGGCGCATCACTCGGGACCCTCCGACATTGTCCGGAACGCGAGGGCTGGCGAAACACGCCGGTTCAGCCCTGGCCTGACGGGAGCACCATGCGCCCGGGGTACTGCGGTGACGCTGCGGTGTCGGGCTGGGCCGGCGGATGCGTACGGGCAGGAGCGTTCAGGCCAGGCGGAAGGCCTTCACCGGCTCTGGGATTCCCTTGAGCTGCAGCGGCTCCAGCTCGATGGCCGCCGCGAGTGCCGGCGATCCCGAGGCGGCCTCGCGCAGCGCGGCGCTGACCAGCACCTCTCCGGCTCCGGCCTGGGCTGAGAGTCGTGCCGCGACGTTGACGGTGCGGCCGAAGAAGTCGGACTCGCGCCGGATCACCGCGCCGGCGTCGATGCCGGTGTGCGTGGGCGGCAGGCCCGCGGCGTCGACAGCATCGCGCAGCGCGAGGGCGGCCGCCACCGCGTCGGCAGGCACCGGGAAGTGGAGCATGACCCCGTCGCCAAGCAGCTTGACCAGGCGGCCGTCGTGGGTACGTGCCACCTCGTCGGCGATCTCCGCCAGCCGCGTGGCCGAGGCGGCCGCCGCCTCGTCCCCCTGCTCCACGGTGAGGCGGGTGTAGCCGGCCAGGTCGGCGAAGACGATGGCTGCCGGACGCGAGGGCGGCGGTGGGGTGATGCCGCTCAGCGCCAGCCTCAGCTGCACCGATTCGAAGTTGAGCTGGTTCAGCCGCTCGGTGATCAGCCGGTCGAAGAGCCACGGCAGGGTCTCCTGCGCGGCGCGCAGCACCACCACGCCCGGCTCCAGCGCCCGCCGGCTCATCTCCTCCCAGGGAACCACGCGCTCGGTGAGCGGCTCCATGACCGCCTCCTCGAAAAGGCCCACCCAGCCGTCCGTGGCGCGGCGCAGCCCCTCGCCGTAGGCGCGCGCGGCGCGGACCAGCAGGTCGTCGCCGCCCAGCGGCCGCCAGGCCTCCACGAAAGTCGCCAGGCGGCGCGCGTCACGCTCGAACATCGGGGAGTCCGGATCGGGGCGCGCCAGCCCGAAGGCGGTCACGATCCGCAGCAGCGTGGCCGGCTCCAGGCCCAGCTCCGCGGCGAGCTGATGCAGGCTCGGCCCGCGGCGCGTGTCGGGGGCGGGGTAGACCATCCCGGTCTGGGTGAAGCTGACGAAGCCCGCCTCGATCCCCTGGCGCAGCAGGTCCAGCGTCAGCCCGGCCTGGCCCAGTGAGTCGGCGACCTGGGCACGCACCACGTCATCGGGCTCGAACGAGCCGTCCGCGGCCGGTCGCAGGACGCCGGCCTCGACCATGGCGTGCACGAGCGCCACGTCGGAGCCGATGGCGGCCGCAAGCTGCTCGGCGGTGAGCCGCGACGGCAGGTCCTCAGCCTCGGCCACGCGCCGTCTCCACCACCTCGCGGATGGCCGCGACCACCGCGTCGGGTCGAGCGTGGTGGATCATGTGGCCGCTCCCCTCGACAACCTCCCAGCGGCCGGCTGACGACTCCGCGGCCAGCTCGCGGTGCAGCTGGCGCCACAGCTCGTGGTTGGCGCTCTGGTCCTCCGGCGGGATCCCGCCGGGCAGGTCCGCCTGCTCACCGGCGGTGAGCACCACCAGCGGCAGGTCGCCGAGCGGCCGCTCCCCGGCGGCCATCCGCGCCTCGCGGACCTGCGCGCGCGAGGCGTCCATCAGCTTCATGGTGGCGGTCATCGCCTTCAGGCCGCCGCCGAGCGCGATCAGGGCACGGTATCGGTCCAGCCCGACCTCCGGCGGGATGTCACCCCCGGTCAGCCCCGGCACCAGCGAGGGGCGCAGGGCGAAGACACCGGCCGCGGAGAGGGCGCGCGGCAGCGCGAACATCGGTCCGGCCAGGCGGTTCATGCGCTCCCACGTCAGCCGCACGGACTCCGGCGCCCGCTCGATGTAGTCTTCGGGCGTGGCGTCCACCAGCACCAGCCCCGCCACCTCTTCGCGGTGGCGCAGCGCGAAGAGGCGCGCCACCAACCCCCCGAACGACTGGCCGACCAGCACGTACGGCCCCGGCACCTGCGCGGCGGCGAGCGCGGCGCGTAGCTCGTCCACGATGACCTCGACGCTCCGCGGGCGCGGGCTCGCGTCGCTCCAGCCCGATCCCGCCCGATCCACGACGCACACGCCCGTCAGCTGGGCCACGCCCGGCATCACCGCCGCCCAGCTGATGCCCGGGTCGCCCAGTCCACCCTCCAGCACGACGGTCGGCCCGCCCATCGTCTCGCCCTCGCACAGCAGGTGGAGCCGATATCCCCCGATGTCGATCATTCGTCCCGGCGCCGGATAGCGCGCCGCCATCCGGCGCCGCGCGACCTGCCCCGCCACGGCCCCCGCGGCGGCGACGCCGCCGGCGACGACCAGGATCGGGATCACGCGCGCTCCCGAATCGGTCCGGACCAGATGCTCCAGCCGATCCAGGCCATGCCGGCGCCGCCAACCAGGTTGGCGACGGTCAGCAGCCAGGCAAGGTCCGGTGGCGCGAAGAACGCGACAGTCCAGGCCGCGAAGCCGGCCACCACCGCGGTGCCGGCCCATCGGTCCATGCCGGGCGAACGCATGCTGGCCACGCCGAGCAGGATGGAACCGATGAAGAACGCCAGGGCACCGATGGGCAGCACCGGCACCGTGGCCATGGCGTACAGCCACACGTCGTGGGCCGCCTCGACCCCGCCGGCCAGCGGCAGGACCAGGAACGCTGCTGTGCCGTAGCCCACCGCGCCCATGGCGCCCAGGACGAAGCCCAGGCCCCCGGCCCAGCCCGCGCGCTCGCCAAGCGCCGCGTACCAGGCCGCGTAGGCCGGTGCCGCCAGCACCAGGCCGAGGTAGTAGGTCAGCCCCGGCGCCGGGTTGTCGAGCCCGCCGATGGGCGAGAGCAGGACGAGGACACCCCCGATGGCGAAGAGCAGCGCGCTGGCGATCAGAAGCGCGCCGCCGTACCGGAAGTAGGGAAGGGTCACGCTGTTCCTCCGTTTCCCCCGCGTGTCCTGTGCGTTCCGCCGCGCATCTCGGGCGCGCCGCGGGTCGTTCACTCCCACGGACGGGTTGCGGCAATTCTGCAATGCGATCGCAAGACCCCGGTACCCTCGACTCCGACGCACCGCGGGGAGGGGATGGTGAGAATCGGCATCGTCATCGGGCTGCACGGCGGGCCTGCCGGCGGCACGCACGAAGCGCCCCGCTGGACAGGCATCAGGGAGCGGGCTCTCGCCGCCGAGCGCGCCGGGTTCCACATCGCGGTGCTGGAGGACGCGCTCCTCTTCCGGGGTGAGAAGGAGCCGGTTGGTTACTGGGAATCGATCGCCATGGCCGGTGCGATGGCCGCCGCCACCTCACGCATCCGGATCGGGCATTCGGTGCTCAACGGGCCGTATCGGTCTCCAGCGCTGGTGGCCAAGATCGCCGAGACGCTCGACGAGATCTCAGGCGGCCGCTATGTGCTGGGACTGGGGCGCGGCAACGTCCCGGACCACGACTACGCGGCCTTCGGGTTCACCGGCGCGGACCGCACCGCGCGGTTCGAAGAGGCGGTGCAGATCATCCACGGGCTTCTGAAGCAGGGCCAGGTCGACTTCAGCGGGACGCACTGGTTCGCTCGCGAATCCGAGCTGGTGATGCGCGGCCCGCGGCCGCACGGACCTCCCATCGTGATCGCGGCCAGGGGCCCGCGGATGCTGCGCCTCGCCGCCCGCTACGCGGATGGCTGGAACTGGTGGACAGCGGATACCGACCTGGAGCAGCTGCGCGCCATCGTCGCGGAGCTCGAGCGCGCGTGCGAGGAGGTGGGACGCGACCCCGCGACGCTGGAGCGATCCCTGGACGTGTACTCGCTCGATCCGCTGGGCCGCTCCGGCGGCGCGGTGAGCTTCTCTTCGGTAGCCGATGAGATGGCCGAGCAGCTCCTCGCCTTCGGTGAGCTCGGCTTCAGCGAGGTGCGCTGCGACCTGCATCACCCGCCGGATGACATCGGCGTGCTGGCGGAGGCGATCCCCGCAATGGCCGATGTGGTGGCCCGCCTGCACGCCGCCTGACCCCAGCGATCCGGACCCGACAGGTCGGGACGAACGGCACTCACGCAACCGGACGACGGCGCGGCAGCATCACGTCGTGCCAACGACCGCCATCCGCTCCGTTGCGAACTTCCGCGAGGTGGGCGGGCTGCCGACGACCGATGGCGGCCGCGTGCAGCGTGGCCTGCTGTATCGGTCCGGAGCACTGACCGCCGTCACCCCGGAGGACGCGGAGGCCCTGCAACGGCTGCGCATCCGAACCGTGTACGACCTTCGCACCAATTGGGAGCGCGACGACGCGCCCGACCAGCTGCCTGACGGTGCGCGGTACGTGCACGCCGACATCGTCGCGCGGATGGGTCCGAACGGCCCGGGCCAGCTCAGCGCGGTGATGGCCGATCCCTCGCGAGCGCGCGCCATGCTCGGTGAGGGACGCGGCACCGCCATGTGGATGGAGCAGTACCGCTCGTTCGTCGTCGAGGACGGAGTGCGCCAGGCCTTCGGGCGCGTCTTCGTGGAGCTCGCGACCGTGGACGGGCGGCCGGCCCTGCTCCACTGCTCCACCGGCAAGGACCGCACCGGCTGGGCGGTGGCCGCGCTGCTCTGGCTGCTCGGCGTCCCGGACGAGCTGGTCATGCGCGACTACCTGGCCAGCCAGCGGCGCCTGAAGCCGTTCCTGGGTCCGGCTTTGGCCCGATGGGAGCAGCGGGGCGGCGACCCGCGCCTGCTCGCGCCGATCTTTGCCGCCCGCCGCACGTACCTCGAGGCAGGGCGGCGGGAGATGGTCGAGGCCTTCGGGACCGTGGAGCGCTACTTTCTCGAGGGCATGGGCGTCCCGGCCGAGACCCAGCACGCACTGCGGGAGGCCTTCCTCGAGCGGGTCCCGCAGGCCGCGGCGGCGAGCTAGCTCCTTCATGGCCAGGCTGGCGATGAGTGCCCCGCTCCCACGCGTGGAACGGGCATGCGCGCCGCCCCTACACCCGCCCCCACGCATGGGCGACAAGCGGCCGCCCAACCGCGGTCGCACCTAGGCGAAGACGGTTCCGCGGCGCGTCTCCAGCGAGATCTGCAGGTCCTGGAACGCGCCGGTCGAGAAGCCGGCCTCGGACGAGGCCAGGTAGAACTCCCACATCCGGACGAAGCGCTCGTCGAAGCCCAGCGCCCGCACCGCCGGCAGGTTCCCCATGAAGCGCTCCCGCCACTCGCGCAACGTGCGCGCGTAGGAGGGCGCGATATCGCGCACCGAGGTGATCAGCAGCGCCGTCCCGTCGCATGCCCGCTCGATCGCCCCCAGCGAGGGCAACAATCCCCCCGGGAAGATGTACTTCTGGATCCAGTTGGAGCCGCGCCGCTGCCGCTCGTAGTCGGGGTCGGGGAGCGAGATGACCTGCACCGCCGCCCGCCCGCCCGGCACCAGCGCCCGGTCCAGCGCGGCGAAGTAGTCGCCGAAGTACTCGGCGCCGACCGCCTCGAGCATCTCGATGCTCACCACCGCATCGAATGCGCCGGCCACCTGGCGGTAGTCGCGCAGCTCCACGCTCACCCGGTCCTCCAGCCCAGCCTCGGCCACCCGCTCCCGCGCCAGCTCCAGCTGGGCATGCGAAAGCGTGATGGTCGTGACCCGGCACTCCCGCTCCCCGGCGGCGTACAGCGCGAAGCCGCCCCAGCCGGACCCGATCTCCAGCATCCGCATGCCGGGCCGGAGCCCGGCGGCATCGGCCATCAGGCGGTACTTGTTGCGCTGCGCATCGGCCAGCGACTGCTCGGCCGACTCGAACACTGCCGACGAGTACGTCATCGTCTCGTCCAGGAAGAGGCGGTAGAGGTCGTTCGACAGGTCGTAGTGGGCGACGATGTTCCGCCGCGCGCCCTCGGGCGTGTTTCGCCGGGCCCGATGCGCCAGGACGCGCGCCGCCTGCGTGGGCGCCCGCCACCAGCCCGATGTGAGGGCTAGCGCCTGCCGGTTCACCGATGCCACCTGGAGCAGCGCCACGAGGTCCGGCGACG
>DASUSP010000006.1:0-2657 GCA_036375035.1 Candidatus Limnocylindria bacterium | reverse complement strand
CAGGCCCACGAACGTCACCGCGGTGCGCACCCACGCCAGGTAGGTCCGCTCGTTGGCGAGGTGGTCTCGGGTGGCGGTGTCGGCGCGCTTGCCCGGCGTCGGAGGCGTCATCGGTCTTCGAAGCTGATCTGCCAGCTGGTGAGCCGATCCAGGGCCAGCCACTCGTCGCGGAGCAGTGACATGACCAGGACGTCGAAGTGCCGCCCCTCGCCGAAGTGCGCGTGGCGCAGCCGTCCCTCGTGCCGGAAGCCAGCCTTCTCGTAGGAGCGGATGGCGCGAGCGTTGTCCGCGTACACCTCCAGCTCGATGCGCTCCAGGCGCAATGCGCCGAACCCGAAGTCGCAGATCGCGTGCAGCGCCTCGGTGCCGTAGCCGCGGTTCCAGGTGTCCTTCTCACCGATGCTGATGCCGAACTCGGCGTTGCCGTTCTCCAGGTCCAGGCCGTGCAGGCCGACCGTCCCGATCGGCGTGCCGTCGGCCACCAGGCAGGCCACGAAGTGGTAGTCGGTCTTGCCCTGCCGATCGATGAGTCCCTCGAACCACTTCTCCTCCATGGCCAGGCTGAACGGGGCCCTGAGGGCGAGGTGGCGCGTCGTCTCGGCGTCCGCGAACCACCGCACGAAGAGCGGCAGGTCGGCGCGCTCGGCGGGGCGCAGGTAGATCCGCTCGGATCGGATCATCGGGTTGGGATGCGTGGGGATCGGCTGGCCCTCGCTCATCGGTGCCTCTAGGCTATCGGTCTACGGCGCCCGAGCATAGTAGGAGGAACCGATCGACCCATGGCTGCAGTACGCACCGCAACTGTCACCTGGAACGGCGACCTCGCCACCGGCTCGGGCTCGGTAACGGCCGGGACCACCGGGCTCTTCCAGGACCTTCCCGTCAGCTGGGCGTCGCGCACCGAGGGGCCTGAGGGCCGAACCTCGCCCGAGGAGCTGCTGGCCGCTGCACACGCCGCGTGCTTTTCGATGGCCCTCTCCGCCGGCCTGGCGCGCGCCGGCACGCCGCCGGAGCACCTGCACGTGGAGGCCGAGGTGACCTTCGACAAGGTCGGCGAGGCCTGGACCGTCACCAGCTCGCGGCTGATCGTGGTCGGTCACGTCGACGGGATGAGCCCCGAGGAGTTCGACGCGGCCGCCGAGGACGCGTCTCAGGGCTGCCCGATCTCGCGCGCGCTGAAGGGGAACGTGGAGATCAGCGTGGAGGCGACCCTGGAGACCTAGTCGCTAGCGAATGGCGTCAACGATCTCCGGCTCCAGACCGGGGTAGCGCTCCAGGAACTCCACTCGCTCGCGCTTGAGCCGATCGACGATGGCGCGGTACTCCTCGCCGCGGCCGGTGCGCTCGTAGAGGAGGCGGGGCTGCAGCTTCTCGACGTCCTCGACGCCGGGGAGCGAGGTGGCGACCTGGTATCCGAAGTCGGGGTCGAGCTCCCACTCGCCGGTCCCCTCGGCGATGGCCTTGACGACTGCCCCGGAGTCCTCGATGGCGATCTTCTTGGAGTCCGGGTCATCCTCGTCCCCGCCTACGCGCCCGGTATTGAGCAGGTACACGTCGAAGTCGATCGAGCCCATCAGCTCCAGGAAGCGGTTGGCCTGCTGCTCGTCGCGGTGCGGGTAGAACGGGTTGGTGCCCGGCACGCGCAGCGCCTTCCCCTCCTCGGCCTTCCCGCCGGCCGAGGTGCCCTGGGTCTCGCCCAGCATGAAGTAGGCGGCCGCCTGCTCCCGGGTCAGCTTCGCCACCGCCGGGATGATGTTGTCGTTGCGGTTCAGGATCAGCAGGTCGTCGACCGGGCCGATCTCCTGCGGGTCGCGCCAGATGCCCAGCGAGGACATCGGGAAGGTGGCGCGGCCGTTCTTGGTGTAGCTGGTGTCGAAGAAGTCGACCGGACCGCCGTCTTCGGCCTGCGACACGTTCTCCAGGTAGGCATCGGCCTTGGTCACCGCGCCGTGGATGGCCGGCTCGTGGGCCGGGTCCAGGCCGAAGGTCTTGGCGAAGCAGCCGTTCTCGGTGCCCACCACCTTGCCGCCCGGGAACAGGCCGATGAAGTCGTCCTGCACCGGCTGCGAGCCGTTCTGGCGGGTGAAGGTGGTGGTGGTCTTGCCGGTCCCCGACAGGCCGATGATCAGCAGCGTCTTTTCGCCGCCGTCGGTGGGGACGACCTTGCAGCCGGCGTGCATCGCCAGCCCGCCGCGCCCGTAAACCAGGGCGTTCCACATCCGCAGGCCGCCCTTCTTGGACTCGCCGAAGTAGTCCGAGTTCAGCACGCGGCTGACACCGGCGTCGAGGTCCACGGCGATCACCCGGTCGTCGGGGTAGCCGGGCATGGGCAGGTTGGGGGTGTAGATCATGCACAGTTCCGGCTCCCACTCGTCGGAGGGGGCATCGGGCGGGAAGTAGAGCTGCTGCTGCATGCCGGCGATGTTGGCGTTGGCCTCCTCGATGTAGAGGCGCACGCGCGACCGCTGCTCCGGGTCGTTCCCGATGTAGCCGTCGATCACGATCATGTCGACGCCGGCGATGTACTCCGCCTGCAGCTTCGCGATCCGCTCGCCCTCTTCGCGGCCGATGGCCTTGCCGGTGGTCTGCTCGGGGTCATCGGTCACCAGGTAGGTGGAGCCCGCCGAGCGGCTGGTGGCGCGGGTCTGGACGTTGTA
>DASUSP010000005.1:0-3146 GCA_036375035.1 Candidatus Limnocylindria bacterium | reverse complement strand
GGATACACCTGTAGCACGTTCCCGGCAACTCGGTTCTGGACGGGGAGTTCGATTCTCCCCCATCTCCACCACTCCTTCCTCTGAGCCGATGGGGCCGCGGGCTGTCTCTGATCCGATTCCCGCCACGCGCGGGGCGCGCCGCGAGCTCCAAGGACCGCGTCCAGCCCCGCCGGGAAGTCCTTAGCACCGAAGAACCACCGGTCCTTCAGCGCCGCCTGCTGCGCCCGCGTCGCGCGCCGACCGCCTGGAATCACCTCCCGCCCGAGGATGCGCCGCGGCAGCCGCCGGGGACAGGGCCGCGCGGCACGCCGGCGAGGACACGGTTCCCTGCTCAGGCGAGGGCGCTGCGCAACGCGGAGCGCGCCGCGTGCAGGCCGCACAGGCCGTGCACCCCGCCGCCCGGCGGCGTCGACGAAGAGCAGATGAAGATCCGGGGGTCGGGGGTCGAGTAGGGGTCCCAGCGCACCGCCGGCCGCGTGAAGAACTGCGCCCAGTGCTGCAGCCCGCCGTTGATGTCGCCGCCGACGTAGTTGGCGTTATACGCCTCCAGCTCGGCCGGCCGCAGGACGTGCTGCGCCACGATCCGATCGCGGAAGCCCGGAGCGAAGCGCTCCACATGGCCCAGGATCGCCTTGGTCGCATCGCCCGGCCAGCCGTTCGGCACGTGGCAATAGGCCCACACCACGTGCCGCCCCTCTGGCGCGCGCGACGGGTCGAAGGCCGATGGCTGGCTGAGCAGCACGAACGGCCGCTCGTGGACGCGGCCCTCGGCGACCGCCGCCTCCGAGGCCGCCACCTCCTCCAGCCGCCCGCCGAGGTGCACCGTGCCGGCCCGCCCGACCTCGGGGTTGCGCCACGGGATCGGGCCATCCAGGACGAGATCCAGCTTGAACGCGGCCGGCCCGTACCGGTAGCGGCGCAGCTGCGCGGCGTACGCGCCACCCAGCCGATCCTCGGCCAGCGCCAGCACCTGCCGGGGCGTGACGTCCAGCATGGCGACCCGATGCTCCGGCAGCTCCGCCAGGCTCCGCACCTCCACGCCAGTCGTGATCTCGCCGCCGAGCTCGCGCAGGACCGATGCGAGGGCATCGGCGATGCGCTGCGACCCGCCGCGCGGGATCGGCCAGCCGATGGCGTGGCCGCTGACCAGCAGGGCCAGGCCCAGGCCGCCGCCCAGCGGCGCCGTCAGCGGCAGGAACGAGTGTGCCCCGGTCCCGGCGAACAGCGCCCGCGCCGCGGGGGAACGGAAGCGCCGCGCCAGCGTGGCCGCCGATGCCAGCGCCGGCAGCCCGAAGCGCGCCAGGGCGAAGGGGTGGCGCGCCAGGGCCAGCGGGCGGATCGGTCCCAGCAGGGAGGAGACGATCAGGTCCCAATCGCGGACGAGCGGGGTGAGCCAGCGGCGGTAGAGGCGGGCGTCGTGGTCGTTGCCGAACGTGGCGGCGGTGGCCTCCACGTCGCGGTACACCAGCGCGGCCGACCCATCGTCCAGCGGATGCGCGATCTGGACCGGCGGCTCAATCCACTCCAGGCCGTGGCGCTCCAGCCCCAGCTCCCGGAAGAGCGGCGACGAGCGGCCCAGGGGGTGGACCGCGCTGCACACGTCGTGGACCACGCCGGGGAGCGTCAGCTCCGCCGAGCGGCATCCGCCGCCGACCGTGTCGCGCGCCTCGTAGAGGCGGACGCTCCGCCCGGCCCGCGCCAGCACGATGCCGGCGGCCAGGCCGTTGGGCCCGCCGCCGACCACCACCGCATCGGTCGTTCGGGTCATGTTGTCCCTACGGTAGCGGGCGCGAGCGGGCACAATGGTCGGGTGACGCCCGTCATCCGCACCGAGGCGCTGGTCAAGTACTACGGCCGGCGACGCGGCCTCGACGGCCTGGACCTGGAGGTCCGGCCGGGCGAGATCTTCGGCTTCCTGGGCCCCAACGGCGCCGGCAAGACCACGACGATCCGCATCCTGCTGGACCTGATCCGCCCGACCAGCGGCAGCGCCGAGCTCCTTGGCCAGCACCCACGACAGGGCGGGGCCGAGCTGAGACGACGGGTGGGCTACCTTCCCGGCGACTTCACCGTCGACGGCGGGCAGTCGTCGCGCGACCTGCTCACCCACCTGGGCCATCTGCGCGGCGGCGTTCCTCGCCAGCGGATCGATGAGCTGGCCGAGCGGCTGGACCTGGACCTCGGCACCCGGATCAGGAGCCTCTCCAAGGGCAACCGGCAGAAGGTCGGCGTGGTGCAGGCGTTCATGCACAAGCCCGAGCTGCTCATCCTGGACGAGCCGACCAGCGGACTCGACCCTCTGCTGCAGCAGACGTTCCTGGAGATGGCGCGCGAGGCGAAGGCCGCCGGCCAGACGGTGTTCATGTCGTCGCACGTCCTGTCGGAGGTGCAGCAGAGCGCGGATCGGGTCGGGATCATCCGCGAGGGGCGGATGATCGCCGTGGAGGCGGTCGAGACGCTGCGCCGCCACGCCGTCCGGCGAGTGGAGATCCACTTCGACGAGCCGGTCGACCCGGCCGCCTTCGAAGGCCTGCCGGGCGTCCACGACCCCAGGACCGATGGATCGGTCCTGCGCTGCCGGCTGGCCGGTCGGGCGGACGCGCTGGTCAAGGTGGCCGCCCGCTACGGCGTGGAGTCGATCGTGGTCGAGGAGCCAGACCTTGAGGAGCTCTTCTTCACCTACTACCGCGGCGGCGACGCGAACCACGACGGGGAGCCGGACGATGCTGCGTAGCGTCTTCGGCAAGAGCCTGTGGGACCAGCGCCGGGGGATCGGCATCTGGACGGTGGCGATCGCCGCGGTCGGCGTCCTGTACGCCGCCTTCTGGCCGCTGATGGACAACCCCGACATGGCCGCCGTGCTGGATGCGTACCCGCCGGAGCTGCTCGAGGCGCTGGGATTCACCGACATCACCAGCCCGGCCGGCTACCTGGGCGCCACCAGCTACGGCCTGCTGGGCCCGATCCTGGTCCTCATCTTCGCCTCGGTCCTTGGCGCCCGGGCCGTGGCCGGCGACGAGGAGAGCGGCCGGATGGACGTCCTGCTGGCACATCCGGTCGAGCGCTGGCAGGTTGTCCTGCAGCGTGCGGCCGCCATGCTGCTGGCCATCGCCCTGCCGGTGCTGGTGCTCTTCGTGGCCCTGGTG
>DASUSP010000004.1:0-4797 GCA_036375035.1 Candidatus Limnocylindria bacterium | reverse complement strand
CTCCGTTTGGCGACCGACGGCCCTGTACGGCGGGACCAACGGCACGCGCCGCTTGCCGGCGTCACCAATAGAGTCGGAATTGAGCCGGCGGCGGGCATAGGGCCATCTGGCCCGCAGCCGGGGGCTGAGGCGACCGAATGCGGCTGACGCTGAACGGACGACCAATAGCGGTCGAGGGGAGACCGGGGATGAGCCTCCTCGAGCTGCTCCGCGAGGAGTGCGGGCTGCGCTCGATGAAGGACGGCTGTGCCCCGGAGGGTTCGTGCGGCGCCTGTACGGTGATCGTCGACGGCCGCCCAGTCGTCTCCTGCGCCCAGGCCGCCACCCGGGCCGATGGGCGCGAGGTGCTCACCCTGGAGGGCCTGGCGCCCGATGCGCGCACCGCATGGGCCGATGCCTTCGTCGCCGCCGGCGCCTCGCAGTGCGGCTTCTGCACGCCGGGCATCGTCATGAAGGCCGAGGGCCTCCTGGCGCGCGTGCCGGCACCCACGCGCGCGGAGATCGAAAGGGCATTGGCCGGCAACCTGTGCCGCTGCACGGGCTACGCGCGGATCGTGGACGCCATCGCGGCCGTGGCCGCCGGTCGCGAGGGGCGGCAGGCAGGGGGCCAGGAGGTCGAGCCGAGCCTGACCGGCGCGGCCGAGCGCTCGATCATCGGAGCGCGGGTACCGCGCTACCAGGGCGCACCGCAGGTCCTGGGCGAGCTGCCGTTCGTGGCCGACATGCGGGCGCCCGGGATGCTGCACGCCGCGCTGCGCTTCGCCGACCACCCGCGGGCCCTGGTCCGCGAGATTCGCACCGCTGCGGCGGAGGGCGCGCCCGGCGTGGACCGGGTGCTCACCTGGCGCGACGTGCCGGGGCGCCGATTCCAGGGATTGCTGGAGGCGGACTGGCCGCTGCTGGTGGCCGAGGGCGAGGAGACACGCTACCTGGGGGACGTGCTGGCCGTGGTCGTGGCGGAGACGCGCACGGCGGCGCGCGAAGCGGCCGCGCTGATCGAGGTCGACTACCAGGTGCTCTCACCGGTGACCGACCCCGAAGCCGCACTGGCCCCCGACGCGCCCCCACTCCATCCCGGTGGCAACCTGCTCTCCACCTCGGTGGTGCTCCGCGGCGACGTCGACGCCGCCCTGGCGACCGCGGCCCACGTGGCCACAGACACGTTCGAGACCCAGCGCATCGAGCACGCGTTCCTGGAGCCGGAGGCGGCGCTCGCCGTCCCCACCCCCGCGTCGAATGGCACGAGCGCGCGCCTGCATGTGTACTCGCAGGGCCAGGGTGCCTGGGAAGACCGCCGACAGCTTGCCTCGCTTCTCGGCCTGCCCGAATCCGCGGTACGGGTCACCGCCGTGCCGACCGGTGGGGCGTTCGGCGGCAAGGAGGACCTCGGGGCACAGGGCCACGCCGCGCTGGCCGCGCATCTCACCGCGCGACCGGTGCTCCTGGCCTTCTCGCGCGCCGAGAGCCTGCGCTTCCATCCAAAGCGACACCCGATGACCATGACCTTCACGCTCGGCTGCGACGACGATGGACGGCTGCTGGCCGTCCGCGCCCGGATCACCGGCGATACCGGCGCCTACGCCAGCGTCGGGGCCAAGGTTCTGGAGCGCGCCGCCGGGCACGCCTGCGGGGCGTACCGCATCCCGAACGTGGACGTAGAAGCCCGGGCGGTCTACACCAACAATCCGCCCTGCGGCGCCATGCGTGGATTCGGCGTCCCGCAGGTCACCTTCGCGGTGGAGGGCCTGCTGGACGTGCTGGCCGAGCGCGTGGGCCTGGACGGCTGGGAGATGCGCTGGCGCAACGCGCTGGAGACCGGCGACCGGTTCGGGACCGGCCAGCGGCTCGGCCCCGGGGTCGGGCTGAAGCGCACCCTGCTGGCGGTCCGCGACGCATACGAATCGGCGCGCTACGCCGGGATCGCGTGCGGCGCCAAGAACACGGGCATCGGCAACGGGGTCGTGGAACGCGGACGCGCCATCCTGCGACCCGAGGCCGACGGCAGCGTGACGCTGATGCACTCCTGGACCGAGATGGGCCAGGGGATTCACACCGCGCTGGCCCAGGTGGCCGCCACCGAGCTGCGGCTGCCGCTCGACCGCATCCGCGTGGAGGTGGACACGGAACGGGAGCTGGACACCGGTGAGACGACCGCCTCGCGGGCGACGCTGCTCGGCGGCCACGCAGTGATCGACGCCGCCGGGCGCCTGCGCGAGGCGCTGGACGGGCGTGACCCGGCGGTGCTCGCGGGTCGCGAGTTCCCCGGCGAGCATGTCATCGACTGGACGACGCCATTGCGCGAGGACGACCCGGAGCCGGAGACCCACGTCGCCTACGGATGGGCCACGCAGGTGGTGATCCTGGACGACGAGGGGCGGCTGGCGAAGGTGGTGGCCGCGCAGGACGTGGGGCGGGCCATCAACCGCCTTGCGGTCGAGGGGCAGGTCGAGGGCGGCGTGCACATGGGGCTGGGCTACGCGCTCTCGGAGGAGTACCGCGTGGCCGAGTGCATCCCCGCCGACGAGACGCTCAAGGCCCAGGGCATCCTGCCGGCCGCCTCGATGCCCGAGGTGGAGGCGATCCTGGTCGAGGAGGCGCAGCCGGAGGGGCCTTACGGCGCCAAGGGGGCCGGCGAGGCGGTCCTGGTGCCGACCGCGGCCGCGGTGGCGGGGGCACTGCACGCCTATGACGGCATCCGGCGTCGCCGCCTGCCCATGACCGATGCGCCGGCGGCGCGCGCCGCCCTTCCGCGCCTGGTGGAACGCCGGGAGCGAGAGCGCCAGCCGGAGCGGGTGCCATGAGCATCCTGCTGCGCGGCGGCACGCTGGTCCGCTCCCTCGACCCGCCGCGGGTCGAGGAGGGCGACCTGCTGGTCGTGGACGGACACCTCTCCGAGGCGTCGGCGCCGGAGCACGTCTCATCGCTGGACTGTGGCGGCTGCCTGGTCCTGCCGGGCAACGTCTGCGCGCACACCCACTCCTACTCGGCGCTGGCCCGCGGCATGCCCTTCGACCTGCCGGCGCCGGGGAGCTTCCTGGAGATCCTGCAGCGGGTCTGGTGGCGTCTGGACCGCGCCCTGGACCTGGAGTCGATCCGCGCCTCGGCACTGGTCGCGGCACACGAGGCGCTGCGGTCGGGGACCACCACCCTGATCGACCACCACGCATCGCCCAACGCCATCGATGGGTCGCTGGACGTGATCGCCGAGGCGTTTGAGGAGGCCGGCATCCGCTCGGTGCTGTGCTACGAGACCAGCGACCGCGACGGACAGCCGCGCGCCCGGGAAGGGATCGATGAGAACCGCCGCTTCCTGCAGCGCGCGGCGGAGGGCCGCTGGCCGCTGAGCCGCGGCCTGGTGGGGGCGCACGCTTCGTTCACGCTGTCGGCGTCGACCCTCGACGCGCTGGTGGGCCTGGCCGCCGAGACGGGACGTGGCATCCACGTGCACGTCGCCGAGGATGCGGCCGACCAGGCCGACGCGGTGGCGCGCCACGGGCAGCGCGTTGTCGAACGGCTGGACGGGGCCGGCGCGCTGGCGCAGGAGGCGTTGCTGGCGCACGCGGTGCACATCGAACCGGCGGAGGCCGAACTGATCGCCGCGGCCCGCGCCACGGTGGCGCACAACCCGCGCTCGAACATGAACAACGGAGTGGGTCGCACGCCGCTCGCCTGGCTCGGCGGCCATGTCGCCCTGGGCACCGACGGCATCGGCGCCGACATGTTCGAGGAGTCCCGGATCGCCCACTTCCGGCGCCGCGAAGAGGACCTGCACGCCTCTCCATCGGCTTCCCTGACCATGCTGGCGCACGGAGCCGCGCTGGCGGGCCGCAGCTTCGGGGAGCCGCTGCTGGGCCAACTTCGACCCGGCGCCCCGGCGGACCTGGTCGTGCTCGACTACGACGCGCCGACGCCCACCGGGCCGGATGAGCTGGCGGGGCACTGGATCTTCGGCCTCTCGTCGGCTCAGGTGCGCCACGTCATCGTGGCCGGCGAGCCGGTGCTGAGGGACGGCCGCCCGACCCGCCTCGACGAGCGGGAGCTTGCGCTGGAGGCTCGGCGATCGGCGCGCAGGCTGTGGGAGCGGCTGGGAGCCATCGGACCCCACCCGTTCACGCCCAGCCGCCTGCTGAGCGGCGCGGGGGCCGGCTGATGGCCGACCTGTCGGTGGAGGTCTGCGGCCTCCGCTTCCGCAACCCGATCCTGCCCGCCGCCGGACCGCCGGTGCGCGACGGCGCGGCGATGGTCGCCTGCGCGGATGGCGGCGCCGGGGCCCTGGTGGCCAAGACCATCTCGACCCGTGCCGCGCAGCCGCCGCTGCCGAACATGGCCGAGATCCCGCACGGCATGCTCAACACCGAGCTGTGGTCCGAGCTGCCGCCGGAGCAGTGGCTGGAGCGCGAGTACGACATCGCGCGCGGGACGGGGCTGCCGCTGATCGTGAGCATGGGCTACACGCCCGACGAGATCGCCGAGCTGGCGCCGAAGGTGCGGCCCTTCGCGGACGCGGTGGAGCTCAGCACCCACTACATCGGGGACGACCCGGCGCCCATGTTCGGCGCCATCCGCGCCGCGAAAGCGGCGCTGGATGTGCCGGTCTTCGTCAAGCTCAGCCCCCACGGCCAGGACATGGGCCACGCGGCCCGCCTGGCGGCCGACGCCGGCGCGGACGGGATCGCGGCCATCAACTCCTTCGGCCCCGTGCTGGCGCTGGACCTGGAGACCGCCACGCCGCTGCTGGGCGGTCCCACCGGCCACGGCTGGCTCTCCGGGCCGGCGCTCAAGCCGCTGGCGGTGCGC
>DASUSP010000003.1:0-7513 GCA_036375035.1 Candidatus Limnocylindria bacterium | reverse complement strand
GGCTGGCTCTCCGGGCCGGCGCTCAAGCCGCTGGCGGTGCGCTGCGTGCGGGAGATCGCGCGGGCGGTGGAGCTGCCGGTCCTCGGCGTTGGTGGCATCACGCGCGGGACCGATGCGGTGGAGCTGATGATGGCCGGGGCGGTGGCCGTGCAGGTCTGCACCGCGGCGATCGTTCGCGGGCCGACGGTATTCGGCAAGATCGTCGGTGAGCTGGACGCGTGGCTCGACGCGCACGGATACGAGGCGGCGCGCCAGCTCAGCGGGCTGGCCCTGACGCGCGGCTGGCCGGATGGACGTCCGGAGGCACCGTTCATCGATCCCGATGCCTGCAACGACTGCGGCATCTGCATCACCTCCTGCGTCTACGGCGCAATCCACGTCGTCGACGGCCGCGTGGCACTGGAGGGCGAGACCTGCGCCCGCTGCGGCCTGTGCGTCACGCGCTGCCGTCGCGGGGCGATCCACTGGCCGGCGACCTCGTCCGAGGCCGTCCCGAGCGCCTGACGGCGAAGGGGACTAATCTGAGACCGATGCCCCAGCTGAGCTTCACCGCGCGGTCGTGGCTGCCAGCCGTCGTGCTGGCCCTGCTGGCCGCGTCCCTCCTGCTGAACCCGGGCGTGGCGCTGGCCGAGGAGCCCCCGCAGCTGCGCGAGCGGGTGACCGACCTGTCGGGCGTGATGTCCGCCGACGACGTGGCGCGCGCCGAGCAGGCGATCGCCGAGCTGGACGACGAGCACAACGTCCAGCTCTTCGTGCTGTTCATCGACACCACCGACGGCGCCACTATGGCCGACTACGTCAGCGAGGTGGCCAGGATCAGCTCGCTGGGCGGCAACGACGCGCTGCTGCTGGTGGCGATCGATGACCGCCGCACGCAGCTGTGGGTCGGCGACGCCCTGGACGAGGTCAGCGACGACGAGATCCAGTCGATCGTCGACGAGCGCGTGGGCCCGAACCTGGCCGACAGCCAGTGGGGCGAGGCCGCCGCCGCTGGCGCCGAGGGGATCGCGGCCGCGTTGGGCGTCGCCCCCGAGCCGGAGCCGACCCCCACCGACGAGGAGCCGGCCGGCTCGGGCGCCGGGTTCCCGTGGGGTCTGCTGCTGGGGATCGGGCTACTGGCCGCTGGCGGCTGGGCGCTCTGGTCGTGGTGGCGCAACCGCCAGCAGGCCGGAATGGACGCCGAGGAGCGCGACCGACGGCTCGGCGGGCTGGTTCGGCAGGCCAACGCGCGGCTGATCGAGATCGACGAGCTGATCCGCGACGATGCCCAGGAGCTCGGCTTCGCCGAGGCCCAGTTCGGCGCGGAGGAGGCCGCCACCTTCGCCGCAGCCCTGGATGCCGCCCGCGAAGAGCTGAAAGCCTCCTTCACCATCCGCCAGCGGCTGGACGACAACGACCCGGAGACGCCAGACGAGCGGGAGACGATGCTCAAGGAGATCCTGGCCCGCCTCGACCGCGCCGAGGCGACGCTGGAGCAGCAGACCAAGCGGTTCCAGGAGCTGCGTGACCTCGAGCGACGCGCGCCGGAGGTCCTGGCAGACCAGCCGCAGAGGATCGCCGCCGTGGAGGCTCGTCTGTCCGATGCCGAGGCCCAGCTGACCGCGCTGCGCGCCGATGCGCCGCGTTCCTCGCAGGCCGTGGCCGGACACCTGGAGGAGGCCCGCAAGCGTCTCGCGCTGGCCGCCAGCGCGGTAGAGGAGGGCAACCAGGCCCTGGCGCGGGGTGATCGTTCGGCTGGCGGCCGCGCGGCGCTGGCCGCGCGCGACGCGGTGGCCCAGGCCGAGAAGCTGCTGGAGGCCATCGGGCGCGAGCACACCGCCCTGGAAGAGGCGCGCATAAACGTGGGCGCTGCCCTGGCCCAGGCTCGGACCGATGTCGCCGCGGCCGTGGAGGCCGCGGGACGGAGCGCCGACGCCGCGCTGGCGGAGCAGCTGCGCGAGGCGCGGGCCAAGCTCGGCTCGGCCGAGGAGGCGGCCGGCGCTGCGAACCGGGACATTGCCCTCGCCTATCGCCTGGCGCGCGAGGCCGAGGCCGGTGCCGATCGGATCGTGGCCACTGTCAAGGAGGGGGAGGAGCGGCTCGCGAAAGCCCGCGCCGGGGCGGATGCCGCCATCCGCGCCGCCGAGGTCAGCCTTGACCAGGCCGATGACTTCATCGCCGCTCGCCGCCACGGCGTGAGCCGGCGGCCACGCACGCGGCTCAGCGAGGCGGACGAGGCGCTGCGGCGCGCCAGATCCCTGCGGGAGACGGATCCCGAGCGCGCCGTGCAGGAGGCACAGCGCGCGGGGCAGCTGGCGGACGACGCCTATCGGCTGGCGCGCAGCGACTTCGACCGGGTGGAGCGCGCCGGGTACGGCGGCACCGTGGTCATCAACGGCCGCCACCACCCCACCGGTTCGGGCAGCAGCTGGGGCTCCGACGTGGGTGGCGCCATCATCGGCGGCATCATCGGCTCCATCCTGAGCGGTGGCGGAGGACGGCGCGGCGGCGGCTTCGGGGGAGGAGGCGGCGGTTTCGGAGGCTTCGGGGGAGGAGGCGGAGGACTGGGGGGCGGCGGACGCTCCTTCGGTGGAGGCTTCGGGGGAGGAGGCGGCCGCTCCGGGGGAGGTGCCTGGTAGCGAGGCGACGCCGGCATCGGTACCGTGATCACGACATCGGTTGAGAACGACAGACGCTAGGGAAGAGGAGACAACCGTGGCGCAGACGACGATCCTTGGCCGCATCGGGCAGCTGATGCGTGCCAACATCAACGCGCTGCTCGACAGCGCGGAGGACCCGGAGAAGATGCTGGACCAGCTGGTCCGCGATTTCACCAACAACATCGCCGAGGCCGAGGAGGCGGTGGCCCAGACCGTCGGCAACCTGCGGCTGCTGGAGGACGACCAGCGGGAGGCGCAGCAGGCGCAGCAGGAGTGGGCGGACAAGGCCCGCGCCGCGGCCGCCAAGGCCGAGGAGAGCCGCGCCGCCGGAAACGCCGCCGAGGCGGATCGTTTTGACGAGCTGGCCAAGATCGCCATTCGGCGCCAGATCAGCTTCGAGAACCAGGTCAGCACCTTCACCACCCAGATCGAGCAGCAGACTGCGCTGACCGATCAGCTCAAGGACGGCCTGAACAAGCTGCGCCTGAAGCGCGAGGAGCTGGTCCAGAAGCGCGATGAGCTGATCAGCCGCTCGAAGATGGCCACCGCCCAGCGGCAGGTCCAGGAGGCGGTGCGCGAGGTCAGCGTCATGGACCCGACCAGCGAGCTGAACCGCTTCGAGGAGCGGATCCGCCGCGAGGAGGCGATGGCGCGCGGTATGCAGGAGGTGGCGGCCTCATCCCTGGAAGAGGAGTTCGCCTCCCTGGAGGACGCCGATACCGAGGCGGAGGTGGAGGCGCGCCTCGCCAGCCTCAAGACCGGGGCCTGATCTCTCCGCCAGACCATCCGGGGCCGGGTCCTTCGCGGATCCGGCCCCATTCATGACAGGACCTGGCAGGTAGACAGGCTAGCCTCGTCATCGGAACCGATCCACAGGCAGGACGAACCGATGATCAGCCAGGACCTCATTCGACTCATGCAGGAAGAGCGCGAGCGCCAGGTGGAGCGCGAGCTCCGCGTGCGCCGACTGCTCGGGCCGCGTCGGCCCTTCATCCGTTGGCGGCCGAGTGGCGGACGCATCGCCAGATCGCGGTAACGAGGCTGCTCGCTAGCCGTCGGCGCCGGCCGCGGCGTGGCGCTCGAGCGTCGCCCGGGCCAGCGCCACCAGCTCCCGGCGCATCTCCGCTGGCTCGAGCACCTCGAAGTCGGCGCCCAGGCCCAGGAGCCGGCCGAGCGCCTCATCGGGCCAGCGAAGGCGCAGCCGGAGGTGCGTCCACTCGTCGCCGTCCTGGGCCGGCAGCGCCTCCACACCGGTCAGGACGTCATCGCCGATCAGGTCTCGCAGGCTCCCGCCGTGACCCGGCGCCACCCGGATGGTGACCTCGGTCTCGGGGTGCTCTCGCTCGTAGGCGGCCGTCGTATCGGCCCAGAAACCGGGCAGGTCGAAGTCGGGCGGGCGGTTGAAATTCTCCCCGGTGTCCTCGGCGCGCACCACCCGGGAGGCGCGGTAGGTGCGCGTCTGGCCGTCGACCATCGCCACGAAGTACCAGGCCCCGCCTTTCAGCACCAGTCCCAGTGGGTCAAGCGTGCGCTCCACGATGCGATCCCCGCGGTGATAGTCGATGCGCAGGCGCCGCGACTCCCACACCGCCTCGGCGATGAGCGGCAGGTGCTCGACCCGGTCGCCCGGCTTGAACCAAACCGCCGCGTCCAGGTGGAAGCGCTCCACGAGGCGCGAGGCGCGCGCGCGGAGCTCGGTCGGCAGGGCGGCAAGCACCTTGAGCTGGGCCGCCGCCACGACCGTCCCCAGCCCCAGCTGCGCGGCGGGGCCGGGCACCCCCGAGAGGAAGAGTGCCTCCGCCTCGTCGGCGGTCATGCCGGTCAGGCGGGTCCGGTAACCCTCCACCAGCCGGACGCCGCCCAGCGGCCCGCGCTCGGCGTAGATCGGCACGCCGGCGGCCGACAGCGCATCGACGTCGCGGTAGATCGTCCGCTCGCTCACCTCCAGCTCCCTGGCGAGCTCGCTGGCGGTCATCCCGCCACGGGCCTGGAGCAGCAGGAGCAGCGAGACCAGGCGTGAGGCGCGCATCGGGCCAATGATAGGGGAGGATTTCTGCCACCTCCTGGCAGGAATGAGCGAGGAAGGGAGTGGCCTGCGGTCGAATTCAAACCGATAGATCGGTGCCGGACGGGTCCAGACTCTCGGTTCGGAAGACCGGTTGGGCTGTCCGGGGCGGTACGGTCCCTTGCGGCTGTCGGCCCGGAGGCATAGGCTTGGGGTCGACCATGCCCCGAGCCCATCGTGCCCCCCGCGCGCTCCTGGTGTCACCGCTGCTGGCGCTGGCCATGCTCTGGCCGCTGGCCGGTGGCGTGTCGGCGCGCGGCGAGGAAGCGCCCGACGCTGTGGGGGCTGGGACGGCGCGTCCAATCGCCTATGACGTCTCGTACCCTCAGTGTGGGAAGGAGCTGCCGGACACGTTCGCCTTCGCAATCGTCGGAGTGAACGGCGGTCGTGTGTACTCGGCGAACCGATGCCTGGGCGCAGGCGACCAGCCCAGCCTGCTGGCGTGGGCGGGACGGAACGCTCAGCTGTACGCCAACACTGGCAATCCCGGCCCGCGCATGAGCCGGTACTGGCCGACCGAGCAGGATTCGCCCCGCATCTGCACCGACGACGACCCGGACACCCGTTCGTGCGCCTACAACTACGGGTGGAACGCCGCCGCCGATTCGTATGCCACCGCCCTGGCAGCGTACGTGTCGCTGGGCTGGGCCGAGGCCGATGCCACGCGTCTGCCGGACGAGAACACCTGGTGGCTGGACGTCGAGACTGCCAACTCCTGGCGCGCGGATCCCGGGCTCAACGTGGCGGCGCTGCGCGGTGCCGTCGACTACCTGGAATCGATGGGCGCGCCGGAGGTCGGCTTCTACTCAGCTCCGCGCATGTGGGAGCGCATCACCGGCGGGACCGACTACTTCGCGGACCACCCCAGCTGGGTTGCGGGTGCCACCACCCTGCAGGGAGCGCTGCGCGTCTGCCGGAGCGAGGGCTTCACCGGGGGGCCGGTGACCATGGCGCAGTACCTGCTTGGCGGCCTGGACGCGAACGTCGTCTGCGAGATGCCGCCGGCCGAAGCCGACAGCCTCAGTAACTGAGGACCCGGTCGGCTTCGAAGACCAGCTCCACCAACCGGTCCGGCGGCGCGAGCTCGACCGGCTTGCCGCCAAGGGCCTCGGCGTCCAGCCCGCGTGCCTTGCTCGACATCCCGGAGGCGAAGAAGCGTGCCCCGCCCGATGCCAGCGCGTCGAAATGCTCGCGCAGGCTGCCGGTGCCGATGCCGTGGACGGCGTCCATGGTTGCGTCACGGAGCAGCCCCACCGCGTCGCCGGCGAGGAACAGATCCACGTCGTGACCCTTGGCGAGCGCGGTGCGCGCTGCCAGCAGCGCCAGGGCGGCACGGGTCGGGTGCTCGGGTCCGGTCGACAGGTGCACGAACAATCGGCTCATCGGGTCATCTCCTCGTCAAGGGTGTGTCAGTGGCTCGCGGGAGTCATTCTGCTGCGGTGATCGAGCCGACGCTGGCCTCGGCGGCGATGGCCAGTGCGTCGCTTCGGTCGTGCTCGGCCATGAGGTCGGTGACGTACCCGAAGGCAAGGTCCAGTGCCGGATCTGCGTATCCGCCGGAACCCCCCAGGCCGCCGTGTCCGAATGTCCCGTCTTCGACCTGGAGACCAAGCCCCCAGTCGACGTGACGTTCCAGGAATGCGTCATGGCCCGACGACTGGACCGATGTCGCCGCGCGGCACGTCTCGGCCGTGAGAACGCGGCGCCCCTCCAGCTCTCCCCCGTTCAGGAACGCCTGGTAGAAGCGGGCCACTGCGCTCGCGGTCCCGTAGCCATTCACGGCCGGGATCTCGGCCGCCATCCAGGCCTCGGAGTTCACGACCTCGGGGAGCAGCATCCCCGGCGGGTTGCACAGCGCGGCGCGGTAGACCGAGCCCGCCTCACCGGCCTGGCCGCCAGGGAACAGGGTCTCCAGCCCGTGCAGCGGCGCGACCCGCTGCCGATCCGCCGGTCGCACGCCGATGTGGAAGTCCAGGCCCCATGGTCCGGCGATCTCTTCAGCGAAGAAGCGGGAGATCGACCGCCCGTCCACGCGGCGGATCAGCTCCCCGACGAGATGGCCGTAGAAGTAGGCGTGCTCGGCGTGCGCCGTGCCGGGCTCCCACCGTGGCTCCTCGGCCTCCAGGCGGGCGATGATCGCGCTCCAGTCGAAGATCTCGTCGGGCGGGACCGAGTCGCGCAGCGCCACCAGCCCGGCCTGGTGGGAGAGCAGCTGCCGGACCGTCACCCCGCCCTTGCCGGCGCCGGCGAACCCGGGCCAGTAGGCGGCGACCGGCCGGTCGAGCTCCAGGGAGCCGCGGTCCACGAGGACCAGGGCGCAGGCGGCCACCATCGGCTTCGTGGTGGAGTAGGTGTGCACGATCGTGTCGCGCTGCCACGGGACGCTGCGGGCCTCGTCCTGCCAGCCTCCCCACAGATCGACCACCACGCGGCCGCGGTGGATGACGCACACGCCGGCTCCGAGCTCTCCGCGTTCGGCGAAGTTGCCGATGAAGGCCTCGCGGACTGTGGCGAACCGGGGGTCGACCACTCCATCGGTCTGCATGAGCCGGCAGTCTAGGGGCTGGACGGCGGTGGGTATCGTGTAGTGCAGCTGCCGTCCGTCTACCGGAGGCCCAGCGCCGATGTCCTTCGAGCGAACCTCGCCACTGCCACCGGCAGAGCCGGCGCCGACTCCCGGCCCCGCGGAGGCCGCTGCAGCGGGCGCCGTGACCGCCGAGGTCACGCCAGCCATGCGGCTGCAGATCCTCTCGACCGAGCACTGGAGCCTGCTCGCCTCGCGCAACCTGGCGTGGAACGAGTCCTTCAG
>DASUSP010000002.1:0-6937 GCA_036375035.1 Candidatus Limnocylindria bacterium | reverse complement strand
GGTGGCCAGCAGCCCCAGCGCCACGACCCCCAGGGTGTCCGGGTGGAGGTCAACGCCCAGGAACAGCCACGAGATGGTGAAGCCGTAGACCGAGACCAGCAGCCCGTTGGCGATGAACGGGATGAAGCGTCCGCCGAAGATGGCCCAGCGGCTGGCCGGGGTGGCGAGCAGCGCGTGCAGCGTCCCGAACCAGCGCTCGTTGGCGATGGCCATGGTCATGCCGTAGATGCCGCTCATGGCACTGACCTGCACCGCGTTGCCGATGGCGAAGAAATCCCGATCCATGCCGGTGGCGTAGGGTCCCAGCGCGGCGAAGAACAGGATCTGGAAGGTCGGCGCGCCGATCAGGGTCGGGATGTAGATCGATGGCCGCGCCCAGTTGAAGAGGGCCCGGTAGCTGATCAGGCCGCCCAGCCAGAAGAGGCGCAGGTTGGCGCGCAGGCTTCCCGCCTGCGAGATGGGGCGGGGCGCGGCGGCGACGGCGGTCATGGGTCCCGTCTCATGCCAGCGCCAGGGTGGCGTCGCGGCGCGCCTTGTCCAGCACGAAGCGCAGGACGCGCCGCGCGATCAGGTAGTACACCGCGGCCAGCACCAGGCACAGCACCAGGGCCAGCCACGGCGGCTCCGTCCCGATGGCCGAGCCACGGATCGCCTCCATCGCCCAGGTCGGGGACAGGACCCAGGAGATCGGTCCCAGCCATCCGGGAAGCAGGGCCAGCGGCACGACCATGCCGGTGACGATCCAGATCGGGTACTCGAGCAGGTTCGACAGGGCGTTGGCGTGCCTGTACAGCACGAACGAGGTGGCCAGCAGCATCCCCAGGCAGCCCAGCGACAGGATCGCCACCGCCAGGGCCACCGGCAGCAGCAGCGGGAAGTCGGCGTTGAGCGGCATCCCGAACAGGAGCATCCCCCACACGATGGTGGCCAGGATGGAGTAGAAGCCGAAGGTCGAAGCGCCCAGCGTCTGTCCCAGCAGCACCATGTCGTAGCGCGACGGGGCCGCAACCAGCAGCTCCAGCGTGCCCTCCCAGCGGTGCCACTGGATGGCGCCGCCGCAGCCGAACAGGGTGGTGCTCCAGACGCCCATCATGCCGGTCCCCAGCGCAGCGTAGAGCAGCGTCTGCTCGCCCGCCGCGTCGCCGCCCGCTCGGAACAGGAAGAAGGCAATGCTCGCGAAGATCACCGGCTGCAGGACCGCGGTCAGGATGAAGAACTCGCTCGCGAGGAACGAGCGCAGCGTGAAGATCCAGACTCGCCACACCAGCCGCGCGTTGCGCGTGAGCCCCTGCATCAGGCCTGGACCGATACGGCCGCCGCACGGGCGGCCGCTCCATCGCCGCCCGACGTTGTGGCGATCAGGTGCACGTAGGCGTCCTCCAGCGTTGGCTCGCGGCCGACGACCTTGCCGACGCGCGTGTCGCCCAACCGGCTCAGCAGGCGCTGGGTGATGTGTGTCCCGCGCTCCGACTGCACGAGGAGGATCTGCGACTGGTCGCGCTCCTCCATGTTCACCGCGATGACCTCAGGGTCATCCCGCAGCGCGTTCACCGCCTCGGGCGAGACGCCGAAGGTCTCGATCTCGACGATGGTCCGATTGGCGACCGCTCCCTTCAGGTCGGCGCCGGTGCCCAGGGCCACGATGCGCCCGTCGTTGATGACCGCGATCCGGTCGCAGAGGGCATCGGCCTCGAACATGTAGTGAGTCGTGAGCAGCACCGTCTTGCCGGCTTCGACCAGGTGCTTGATCGTGTTCCGCAGCTCGCGGGCGCCAACGGGATCAAGACCGATGGAGGGCTCGTCCAGGAAGACGACCTGCGGGTCGTGCAGCAGGCCGCGGGCAACGTGCAGGCGCTGGCGCATGCCGCGGCTGAAGCCCTCGACCCGCTCGTGCTCGCGCCCGGTGAGCCCCACCAGCTCCAGCAGGTCGGCGATGCGCCGCTTCTGCTCGCCCGGCTCCACGCCGTACAGCTCGGCGAAGTAGCGCAGGTTGTCCATGGCACTGACCCGGTCGTACAGGCCGCGGTCGCCGCCGAAGACGTAGCCGATGCGGCGCCGGACCTCGGTGGTCTCCTTCACCACGTCGTGGCCCATCACGCGCGCAGTGCCGCTGGTCGGCAGCAGCAGGGTGATCAGCATCTTGATGGTCGTGGTCTTGCCCGCGCCGTTGGGCCCCAGCAGCCCGAACAGCTCGCCGGGACGCACCTCGAAGCTGACTCCCCTCACCGCCTCCACGTTCAGGCGGCGACGCCGGATGACCCCGGTATGGGTTCGGTAGGTGCGCACGAGGTCGACGGCCTCGATGGCGTTGACGTCCTGGTTCGCGGCAGGCGGCATGAAGGATCTCGCTGGTCGGGGAGTTGGCAGGCGCCCGATTCTACCGACCAAGTGTCTTGATATCAAGAGGTTTGAGCCGGCTGCCGCTTCTGGCGAGCTGCGCGGTCTGGCTCCGCCTCAGTTCACGGGAAAGGTGCGCGCGAGGAACTCCCCGACCCACAGCCGGTACGCATCGGTGCAGGTATCGATGACCTCTGCGTGACCGGCACCCTCGCAGTACCGCAACGTGACGTCCATTCCCAGGCGCTGGGCTTCTGCGTAGAGGAGGTCGGCGCTCTCCGCGGGGCGATCCGTCTCGTCGGCGGTTCCGTGGATGAGCAGCAGGGGGCGGTCGCGAATGTACGAGAGGGAGTCGATGGGGTCGACGCTCCTGATGTCGTGGCCCGTCCTGATCCAGAACCCGAGGAGCGTCGCCCACACGGTCGGGTAGGGCGGATAACCTCTCGCCTCCGCCTGTGCACTGATGAATCGCTCGCTCCAGGCGTGCAGCGAGTCGGTGATGAAGGCATCGATGCGGTCATCGGCCCGCGACAGGGCCAGGCTGGCGGCCGCCCCGCCCGACAGCGCCAGCACCGCGATGTGCTCGGGATCCTTCGTCTCGACCAGCCAGTCGAGCATGGCTTCGACGTCGTATCGCTCCAGGACCCCCAGCGTGTGCTGCGTTCCGCCGCTGCGGCCGGAAGCGCGCAGGTCCATGACCACCACGTTGTAGCGCGCGTGGAGCGTATCCGCGTACGGCAGCATGACGCTCTTGTTGTCCGAGTGGCCATGCACGATGAGGACGGTCGGCGCCCGCGGATCGACGCCCGCGGCTGCCGGGATGTACCAGCCGGCCAGTGGCGTTCCGTCTCGGGCTGCGACCTCCCCGCCAGCCGAGCCCTGGTCGGTGCAGCTGTCCATGTGCCCCCGGTTGTCATCCGCCAGCCGGAGGTCGCCGGCCCGGTCGTAGTTGATCGCCTCGTAGTCCCACCCCATCTGGGCGGGGGTGGTGCAGTCCCGACTGACGTCCGTCGGCAAGACCAGGAGCCTCGATCCCTCGTAGGCCGCGTAGGCCATATACGCCGCCACCGCAACAAGGATGACGAGACTGAACGCCAGCACGAGACGTCCGATGGTCGAGCGCCGCGCTCTCGGGTGGACCGCGGCCGCCCCATTCGCAGCGCCAGCTGATCGCCAGGTCACATGACCTCTCCCCGCAACTGCCCGCATCGTGCGGGGGCAGCCGGTCCGCGACCAAGGGCCAATCAGACTGTTTTGCCCTGTCGGCAACTGGGCCCAGCTGCTGGGCGGGCCGCCCGGAAAGATGCTATCGTCACGTAGCCGATTTCGGCGAGAACGCGAGGAGACACCGACCCATGGGATGGCTGCCCGCGCCTGTCGAGCGCCTGCTCGACGTGGCGCTCGTCGGCGAGCTGACGGTCATCGGCCGCAACGGTCGCCCGGTGACCCATCCGTTGATCCCGCTCTACGACGGGGAGCGGATCTACCTGCACTCCAGCACGCTGTTCAGCAAGAAGCTGGAGCACATCAAGCGCGACCCGCACGTGTCGCTGTCGCTCACCGACCCGGTGGCCATGAAGGGCGTGCCCGGACGCGCCACGATCCAGGGAACCGCGCGCGTCATCGAGGAGGACCCGCACTCCGACTGGGAGCGCCTGATCCTGGACCTGTGGCGCCGCAAGGAACCGGTCATCGACTCGTTCCTGAAGGCACGCGTCGCCCTGCCGCTCTTCTTCGAGCGGGCCGTGATCGAGGTCACCCCGCAGCGCTGCCTGCTCTGGGAGGATGGCGACACCGCCCGTCCGCCGCTTCGCTACGCCGCGCCGAGAGAGGAGGCCGCCTGATGCCGCGCGGAGGCAGCAAGCCGGCCCACGACCCAACCGCCGCGGACTTCGAGCGCCTCTCCCGCTTCCCGTTCGTGGTCGCCGCATGGGTGACCGATGACGGCTACCCGGTCAGCGTCGCCACCGACTTCCAGACCGATGCGGAGGCTGGCCTCGTCACGCTCCGACGGCCTGCCGGCGAGGACGTGGCCATCCCCGGCGACCGCGAGGTCAGCATCTGTGGCAGCCACATTCGTCCCAAGCCGGGCGAGGGCTACGACGAGCGCCGCTACCTGCAGATGTGGGGGCGCGTCAGCCCCGCCGCCGACGGCCGGCTGGCACTGCGCCCGACCCGCGCCTGGGGCTGGGACGAGCAGGAGGTCCCCTTCTTCGAGTACTCGGAGCGCTCCGTGCCGCAGTCGCGCCATTATCTGGCCCAGCTCTCGGCGGAGAAGGGACGGACCATCCGCCCGAGGCTCGCCGCCGGCTGGCTCTTTCTCCGCACCACGCGCCTCCCGTTCCTGTCTGCCACCTTCGTCCCGGTCCTGCTGGGGATCGCCATCGCCGCCAGCCACGGGGCCCTCGATTGGTGGCTGGCGCTGCTGACGGTGATCGGCGGCGCCTTCGCCCACCTGGGCATCAACGTCGCCAACGACATCTTCGACACCCTCTCCGGCGCCGACGACGCGAACCCCACCCCCACCCAGTTCAGTGGCGGATCCCGGGTGCTCGTCTACGACCTGCTGACCCTTCGGCAGCTGGTCGCGTTGGACGTGCTGCTCTTCGGCGCCGCGATCCTGATCGGGCTGTACCTGGTGTGGGTCACGCAGTCGCTGACGCTGCTGGCCATCGGTGCAGCAGGCGTCGTCATCGGCATCGCCTACACCGCGCCTCCACTGAAGCTTGTGTACCGCGGGCTTGGCGAGATCGCCGTGGCGATCGGCTTCGGGCCGGTCATGCTGCTGGGGGCCTACGTGGTGCAGACCGGCTCGCTCAGCTGGGAGGCGGCGGTCGCATCGGTCCCGGTCGCCATCCTGATCGCGCTGGTGCTGTACGTGAACGAGATCCCGGACCGCCCCGGGGACGCCGCGGCGGGCAAGCGCACGCTGCCTGTCCGCCTGCCCGCCGACGCGGTCACAAACGGCTACCTGGCCGCCGCCATGGCGGCGTTCGCGGTGATCGTTGTCGGCGTGCTGGGCGGCCTGCTGCCGCCGTTCACGCTGCTGGCCCTGGCCACGGTGCCGATGGCCGTTCGCGTGTACCGCGGCCTGCAGGCCAACTACACCAGCCCGTACGCGTTGATGTCGTTCATGGGCACCAACGTCAACCTGCACCTGCTGACCGGGCTGGGGCTGCTGGTCGGCTACGTGATCGCCATCGTGGTGGCGCAGCTGACCTGACGCGGGACGGGGCCGCTACCAGCCCTCGGACCCGGGATCGCCCTTGAATGGGCCGACCACGTCGGACGTCACCCAGCCCCCGTAGAAGCGGCCGGGCTGGGGGGTGACACGCTCGCCGTCCACGTACGCCGCGTCCACGCGACCGGCGTAGAAGGCCACGTGGTCGCGGATCGCCTCGTACCCGGGGGAGGGCTGCGGGTAGCTCCACGCCGCCGCGGCGGCGATCCGGTCTCCGACGCGCACGTCGAGGTAGTGGGCCGCGCCCTTCCACTCGCAGAAGGTCCGGCGCGGCGTGGGGATCAGCAGCTCGGTGCGGACGTCGTCGCGAGGGATGTACCAGACCGGCGCGCCGGCCGTCTCCAGCACGCGCAGCGCCTGGCTGCTCTCGGCCACCACCCGGCCGGCGAACTCCACCCGGACCAGCCGCGAGCTGCGCTCGACCCGTGGTGGGCGCGGGTAGTCCCAGGCCGACTCCTGGCCGGGCCCGGGTTCGACGCGCCGGACCGGTGTGCTGCGGTTCACGCCCCCGGTACGCCCTGCCGCCGGTGCCGGATCAGCCCAACCCGAAGGACCAGGCGCCGTCCGCCCAGTGGGCGTGGACCAGCTGTCCGTCGTCGCCGCGGGCGAAGACGTCGATCCGGTTCGGGCCCCACGACGTCGCTGCCGGGTCGGACGCGATCGTCACCGGCAGGCGCTCCCAGTCCTGCCAGCCGGCGGGGACGTACCAGCGGTGCCAGAGGCGCCCATCGCGGCCCCGCGCGAAGACGTCGATGCGATCCGCTCCCCACGAGCAGGCCGCCGGGCTGCCGGTCAGCTCGCCGCCGTGCGGGTGCCACTCGTGCCAGGCCTCCCCGTCCCAGTAGCTGTCCCACAGCTGCCCGTCGTCCCAGATCGCGAAGACCTGCATCTCGTTCTCGGCCCAGCTCGTCACCGCCGGTGCCGATGCCAGCCTGCCGCCGAGCGGCTCCCATCCATTCATGCCGCGAATGATGCCAGCCCCGGCCGGCCGTGCACCGACCCTTCGGGCGACATCTGTGCGCGTGCTGGCGCCTTACGCCAGCAACGCGTGGGCGAGCCATAACGAACGCGTCACGGAACGAGCAGGGGCCCGCGTTCGGGTCCAGGTCGCCGGGCGCGCTCGGGCAGCGCCGGTTGCGGGTCCCATAACGGTCACCTGCCGCCGCAGATGTCCTGTGAAGGCGCAGCCGATTGGCCGGACGCGGGCATACTGCTCGCATGGACCGATGGAAGACGATCATCGAGCCGCACCGGATCAAGAGCGTCGAGCCGATCCGGATGACGACGGTGGAGGAGCGCGACGGCCACCTCCGCGAGGCGGGCTACAACCTCTTCAACCTGCATGCCGCGGACGTCCTG
>DASUSP010000001.1:0-3664 GCA_036375035.1 Candidatus Limnocylindria bacterium | reverse complement strand
AGCAGGGCGACGGCGGGGTGGCGAAGCGCGACAGGTCGACGCCGTTGGGGATCACCGCGAAGCGCGCTCCCCACCCGCCTCGGCCCTCGGCCCGCACCTTCGCTTCAATGGACTCCGACGGCACGATCAGCCGGTCCATGGCCGGCGTCAGCGCCGCCAGGGCCGCCACGTCCTCCGCGGAGCGGACACGCGACGAGTGGACCGTGGCCATGATCACCGGCGTCCCGGCGGCGACCGCCGCGCGGACCCCCACCACCTCGGCGCGGAACATGTGGGCGTGCACCAGGTCGATCTCCTCGCGCCGCAGCCAGGCTGCCAGCTCGCGGACGGCAGCCTCGTCATCGGGCTCGTCCAGGACGTCAACCTCCAGGCCCAGCCGGCGGATGCGCTGGACGGCGTGCCCCGCCGAGAGGGAGAGCGCCCGCACGTCGTAACGGTTGCGGTCCAGCCGGAGCAGCAGGCCGGTGTAGCTCTCCTGTGCCCCGCCCGTGCCGCCGGTCGCCAGCAGCTGCAGGACCCGGGGGCGGTCATGTCCCCTGGACCGATGCACGCGCCGGTGGCGCAGGTACGAGGCACCGGCGATGGCGGCCTCGTGGTCGGGGGCTGGGGCGCGGCGGGGCTTCACTGCCCGATGCTAGGTCCGGGCGCTCTGTTCGTCAAAGCGGGTCGTGGCCCGGCGGTTTTGTCCAGCACGTGGTGGCACCGATCAAGAAGTGGTCCGTCAGGCCTCGATCCGGCCGTCATCTGCCACCGTTCACACCACGGGCTGGCCAAATCGCCAAGAAGCCGGCACATCTTGTCCGGTGTCACCATCGGCTGGCGAACGTCCGGCGGAGTCAGCAATCCCCGCTGCCGGCATCGGTGAAGGTGGAGGCGCCAAGGGTCAGGAAGTCCCACGTGAACTCGCCCTCGCCCAGGACCAGGTAGAGGAGCCCGTAGTTGCGGTCGTGGCGGGCCGAGGTCTGGGGCAGCGGGTCCCGTTCGAACTGGTACAGGGACCGGCCGCCGGTTCCGACCACGAACGACTCCACGGACGACTCCACGCCGTCCACGGTGAGCCGCTCGTAGGTGTGATCGTGCCCGTGGAGCGTCACGTCCACGCCGGCCTCCACCACCGCGTCCCACAGCGGCCGTACCGCTTCCACACGCCCGTGCCGGCCCGAGGAGAGCAGCGGGTGGTGCCAGTACGCGAGCAGGCAGTCGGCGTCGGCATCGGAGAGGTCGGCGAGCAGCCAGTCGTGCTGCGGGGTGCCGGGGCCGCAGCCGGCATCGGTCAGGCAGAGGTTGGAGTTCAGCGCCACCACGTGCCACTCCCCCAGCTGGTAGGAGTACCAGCCCTCCCCGCGCTCGCCGGCTGCCGAGCCGAAGAAGTCGAAGTAGGCGTCCGCCCTGGCCCCGACGTAGTCGTGGTTGCCGAGGATGGGTCGGATGCGGTCAAGCATCGGTCCCCAGGCTGGCTCCAGGCACTCGCGCAGGGCCCCGGCCGTGGCATCGGGGTAGACGCTGTCGCCCAGCATGGCGATGGTGCCCGGCAGCTGAGCCGCCAGCTCGGCCACCTTGTCGTCGGCCTCGTGTCCGCAGAAGCCGATGTCGCCCACCGCCAGCAGCACCTCCTCGCCCTCTCCCGGCGGGTCGGGGACACCAGGGAGATCCAGCGGGCCGGTGTCGAGCAGCGTGTTGGGGCGCAGCAGGAAGAAGAGCAGCACGCCCAGGGCGACCACGGTCACCAGGGCGAGCAGCAGCGTCCGACGGCGCAGGGGGAGGGCCATGTCGCGAGTCTAGGCAAGGGCTGTGCCGGGCGCAGGGCGAGCGGCGCTGTCCGCTGGCTGGCCCCATGTATCGGGCCATTCCGCACCCGAGGGGCGGCCAACCCCAGCGTCAACCTTCCAGCGGGGGCTACGAGTCCTCGTCGGTCCCGACCATGCCGGCCTTGAAGGCGATGAGCGCCGCCTCGACCCGGCTGACGGCGCCGAGCTTGCCCAGGATGCCGGTCATGTAGTGCTTCACCGTCTTCTCGGCGATCCCCAGCCGGCCGCCGATCTCCGCGTTCGACAGCCCGGCAGCGACCAGCCGCAGGACGTCGCGCTCGCGCTCGGTCAGCTCGGCCAGCGGGTCGCGGGCGCGCGGGCGGGTGAGGCCGCGGATCGCGCCGAAGGCCAGGCCGGGCGACACGTACTGGCCACCGGCGTGGATCGTCTTCACGATCTCCAGCAGCTCGCGGCCGGCGATGCCCTTGAGCATGTAGCCCTTCGCCCCGGCATCCATGGCCGCCACCAGGTCCTGCTGGTCCTCGGAGCTGGTCAGCATCACCACCCGCGTGTCGGGCGACGCCTCGGCGATGCGACGCGCGGCTTCCAGCCCGTCGCCGGGCATGCCGATGTCCAGCAGGGCGACGTCCGGCCGCTCCCCGGCCGCCAGCTCGACGGCCGCCCCGGCGTCGCGGGCGACGCCCACCACGTCAAGCTCGTCGTCGGCGGAGAGCGTCGCAACCAGCCCGTCCAGGAACAGCGGATGGTCGTCGGCCACGATGATGCGGACGGGGTCGGTCACGGCTCCACCTCCGGCTCCACCTGTGTACGGTCGTCCAGCGGCAGGACGACCCGCACCACCGTGCCACGCCCGGGCGCGGAACGCACCTCGAACGACCCGCCCAGCAGCTCCGCGCGCTCGCGCATCCCGGCCAGCCCCAGGCTGCCGGATCCGACCGGTGCCGCGGGATCGAAGCCCGGACCGGCGTCGCTGACCTCGAGCGCCAGCGACCCGTCATCGGTCCGGGAGGCGCTCACCCGCACGTCGGTCCCGCCGCCGTGGCGCGCCGCGTTCGAGAGGGCCTCGGCCAGGACCCGGTACAGCGCGATCTTGGTGGCCAGCGGCGCCTGCTCCGGCAGCGCAGCCAGATCCACCTGCACCGATGTCCCGGAACGCCGCTCGTGGTCTGCCACCGCCCGTCGGACCAGCTCCGGCAACGCGGCCTGCTCCAGCTCGGGCGTGCGAAGCCCCGCAGCGATGGTCCGCATGTCGGTGAGCGCGTCCTGCACCGCCTCGCGCACCGCGGCCATGTCCTCCCCTCGCCCCTCCACCGCGTCCAGACGCAGCATGGCGAAGGCCAGCGCCTGGCTGGGCCCGTCGTGCAGGTCCGAGCCGATGCGGCGCCGCTCCATCTCGGTGATCGCCGTGGTCCGCGCCGCTGCGTGGCGGATGCGGTCGCTCAACCGGGCGTTCTGCTCCAGCAACCGGGACAGATCGCGCACGCGAGCGCGCAGCTCCTCCTGCTGCCGCACGATCGTCTCGCTGCCCTGGCGCACCACCCGCACCAGCGCCACGAAGGCGAGGGCTGTGGCGCCGGCCACCAGGAGCCAGGCGATCAGCCGATCGCGGCCGACCTCGGCCTCCAGCTCATCGGGCAGCTGGTAGAACTCCGCCACGGCGATGATCTCGTCCGACCCGGCCGCCCGCACCGGCACGTAGATCTCGATCAGCCGATCCCAGCGCTCCCGTTCGTAGACGTTCTCCGGGTCGTTGAGCTCGCTGATCTCGCCGATCACCGCTCCGCGCGCTGCCTCGCCCCGCTCGCCGCCCATGTCGAAGGAGCGCCCGATCAGCTCCGCCTGGGGGCTGTAGAGGATCTCGCCATCGGTCGACCAGATGCGGAAGGAAACGATCC